>NZ_QBLR01000035.1:0-23777 GCF_003070835.1 Halanaerobium sp.
AGTACTGGGAGGTTAAATTATGGCTGTTATCTGGCAGCAGTTTCTGTCGAGTTTTCAATTTGATAGTTATTTTCCTCTGCTGGCTGAAGTAGGAGTTATCTTAACTCTGATGACAGCTCTGGCAGCCTGGAATTACATAAAAGAAAATAAATTTTGGTATTACATTTTAACTCTTGTATATCTGCTAAGTACTCTGATTGTTATTCTTACCAATGACTGGTTTTTCTTCCTTTTTGCCTGGGAGATGGTAACTCTGGCCACAACCTTTATGCTGGCCTGGAGTGACTGGAAGCTGGTTAGACAGTATTTTGTGATTCAGTTCAGCGGCAGCAGTATTCTGCTTTTTGGTGCCCTGGCGGCCAATGCTTTTGGTTATTCAAAGATTGGGGTAATTGATTCTGTGCCCCTGCAGTTTATCTTAATTATGGGGATTGGAATGAAGAGTGGTCTCTTTTTATTCCACTTCTGGCTCCCCCCAATTCACTCTGAGGCACCGGCACCGGTAAGTGCTATTTTATCCGGCTGGGTTGTTAAGCTCGGTTACATATTTTTATTAAAGATCATTCCAATGGAAACCGGAAATACCTTTCTTTTTCTGCTCGGGCTGGCAATGATTGTTTATGCCGGCTGGCAGGCACTGCGCTCTGCTGATTTAAAGATTATGCTTGCTTATTCTACGGTCAGCCAGCTGGGTTTAATTGCTCTGGCTATTGGTACTGGCGGCAAATATGCCTTTTATGGGGCTGTACTTCAGATTATAGCGCACGGTTTTGCCAAGACAACTTTATTTATCAGCAGTGGTATCTGGCAGAAGGAATATGGTTCCCGGATTATTTATGAATTTAAAGATGCCTTAAGCAGGAGACCGATTACAGCTGCAGCCACAATCTTGAGTTATGCTTCTCTCGGAGCTGTGGTCTTTACTGCTGGTTATAACAGTAAATATTTAATTAAATCAGCTCAGACAGCTGGTCTGCTTTCAACTATTGTCTTTTTTCTGCTAGGTCTCTTAAGTTTTCTTTATGCCGGCAGAGTTCTTTACTGGATTTTTATTAAGGATCAGGATTACAGCAGCTTTTTCGAAGATCTAAAACAGGGCTTTAATCATTATCAGATCTACAGCCATGATATTCTGGCACTTTTGATTGGGATGCTGGGGATTATAGTTGTCGGGTTCTGGCCTGAGATGCCGGGTAATGTTCTGGCTGCTCTGGTTGAAAAAGACTTTCATCTTTTAGTCGGTTTCCGGGACACCACAATCTATCTAGGAATTGCAGCTTATCTATTTTATAACCACAGCGGCTTTAAAGTTGAGGCCCGGGGTAATTTGTCTCTGGAAAATTATCTGCAGTTATTTTTAAATTTCTTCTACGGCCTGAGCCGCAAGAGTGTCCGCTTTGATACTGAAAAAATATTTGAAACTTTTTTCTACAATGCAATTTTTAATGCTTCTCAGAGACTGCATAATTTTGTCTATCAGGATTTTACAATCCAGCTTTTATGGATTCCTATTTTTCTAACTGTGCTTTTACTCTGGCAGCAGATCTACAGTTATTTTTAAATTGAATAGAGATTTACCCCCTAAATTTCAAATTAATTGCAATTTGTTAAATTTAGGGGTTTTTTGTCGAAAAAAAGCAGGGTTTTGCACAGTTATGTCAAATAATAAAAGTATAGTAATAGTAATTTATCTTATTTATAGGGGCTCAGTTGTTGATAGATGGGATCAGTTTTGGAGAGGAGCTTTGCTTTGGAGAAAAAGTTGGAAAAATTTAGTTTTGAAACTGAATTAGATAGTTCAAGATTAATTCAGGCAGTTGAGCAGAGCCCGGAAACAGTTGTGATAACTGATCCTGAGGGCTGTATAGAATATGTCAATCCCCGCTTTGTTGAACTAACCGGCTACAGCAGAGATGAGGTATTAGGTGAGAATCCGCGGATTTTAAAAAGCGGCTGTCATCAAAAAGAGTTTTATCAAAATCTCTGGCAGACAATCAGCAGTGGTCAGAAGTGGAGTGGAGAATTTTTGAATCTCAAAAAAAGTGGGGAAAAATTCTGGGAGCAGGCATCAATTACTCCAATTATCGGCCGGCAGGGTGAAATAAGCAGCTATGTAGCTGTAAAAAAGGATATCAGCCAGCGCAAGCAGATGGAAAGAGAGCTTTTAGAAAAGAAAAATCAGCTGGAAGAAAAAGAAAAAATGCTAAATGATATTTTAGATCTATCCACAGAAGCAATTCGCTATGTGGATTTAAATTATCAGATTATAAAAAGCAATCAGCGCTATAAAGAATTAAATAGACTGTATAAAAAAGATAGTCTGGGAGAGGATTTTTTCTTCAGTCAGAGAAGAAACTGCTCTAATGCTTTCTGTACAGAAAATTGTGGAACTGAAAATTGTTCTTTAAAACAGATTCTGGCCGGCAGAGAATTTATCCAGGAGGATGCTGCAGTTGAGATTGCAGGTGAAACTCACTTTTTTATTGTGACCATTGTTCCTTATAGAGATCATCAGGGGAACTTAAAGGGAATAATTCAGAGTTACCGTGACATTACAGCCAGAAAAAATTATGAAAAAACTTTGGAGCTCTCTAATCAAAAGATAAATGATCTTTATTCCAGGCTGGAAGCTGAATTTGAAAAAGGAAGACGACTGCACCAGCAGTTTCTTCCTAAAAAGCTGCCGCAAATAGCTAAACTTGATTATCAGGTCTATTTTCAACCGGCAAATAAACTCGGTGGAGATTTTTATAATCTGATCGATACTGGAAAAGAGCTTTTAATTTATTTAGCTGATGTCAGCGGCCACGGCCTTGACGGCTCAATTTTAAATATATTTTTAAGAGAGCTGGTTAGTAATTACCTTTCCAACCAGGCCAACCTAGGCCAGGGACTGAATTCAACTGAGCTGTTAAAATTTATTATCAAGAAATATCACCAGGAAAATATAGCAGTCGATTATATGACCTGTCTTTTGATTGGTGTTTACAGCAAAGAAGCGGAGACTTTTGCTTTCAGTAATGCAGGAATTCATGTTCCTCCCCTGCTGATTGACAAAGAGGGAAAATTAAATAAACTCGAAAATGGAGGAGTTCCTATTTCAACTGCTATTGCGCTGGAAAATTATCAGGACAGCTCAATAATTGATTATCAGGAGCAGAAAGTCAGTCTGAAAAGTGGGGATCTGCTTTTTATTACTACCGATGGAATTATTGAAGAGCGCTCAGCAGCTAATGATCAGCAGCAGTATGGATTAAAGCGGCTAACAGCTGTGCTGGAGGCAGAGCGGCACTCAGCTGCAGCAGAGGTTATCAGGGCGGTAAATCAGGATTTTAAAACCCACTCCAACTCCAGGGTAGGGCAGGATGACATAACTTTTATGGTTTTTAAACAAAAATAATTAATCTGAGAGGAGAGATAGCAGTGGATATAGTCTTAGAAGGTTTACTGGAAGCAATAGAAGATGAGATTGCAGCCCAGGAAAAATATAAGTACTTAAAAGAACAGACCGATGATCAGAAAGCAAAGGCTCTTTTTGAACAGCTGATTAAAGATGAAAAGGGGCACGAAAAGCTTCTGCGCTCACGTTATGAAGCTTTAAAAGATCATCTGGAGTAAATTTAAAGCCAATAATTAGATAATTTATCATAATAAAACTTTATGACTAAATATATTTTTTCTTGCATAAAATTGCAGAATTAGCTATAATCAGAGTATAGTAATAATAATTGTTATTAATTAGTGTTGGGGGCTATTATTTTGATGCAGACAAAAATTGAAGTAAATAAACTGGGGAATCTTCCTGATTCTAAAATGAGGCTGAGTGAACTATTTATTACTCTTTCCAGTGCACTTGATATGGATAATTATGAAATCCTTGATCATTCAAGGAGAGTAGCTTATATAGCCTTAGAAATTGCAGAAATGCTGGAGCTTGAAAAAGAAGAAATAAACCAGCTGGTGCTGGCTGCTTTAATCCATGATCTTGGGATAGTTGATACTGAAAAGAAGGAAAAGGCTCAAAATCTTTTTCAGATAGAACTGGGGCTGGCCGAGTCTCACTGCAGGCTCGGGGCAGAATTAACAGAAAAGCTTAATTTTATGCCTCAGCTGGCAGATATTATCTATTTTCACCACCACAACTGGAGTGGTAGTAATTTTGACCGGGTGCAGGGAAATGCAATTCCGCTGGCCAGTCGAATTATTCATCTTTCAGATAGGATTGAGGCCCTGATCGATTCTGAAAGCTTTATTTTAAATCAGGTTGATCATATCATGGAAACAATTAAATCAAGGTCTGGAAGCTGGTTTGATCCAGAATTAGTAAAAATTTTTTCAGTTATTGCCGAAAAAGAATCTTTCTGGCTTAACTTAAAGGTAAAAGAATACAACAGTATTCTGGAAAAATGGGGCAGAAGAACAAGGGTTAAAATTAATTTGAGTGATCTGGAATCAATTGCCAGCATAGTGGCTCATTTAATAGACCGGGTCAGCCCCTTTACCTCCAGACACAGTACCGGGGTGGCAACAATTGCGGCTATGATTACTCATGAGCTTGGTTACAGCTATCAGCAGCAGCGGGCGATTAGAATTGCAGGTCTTTTTCATGATCTGGGTAAACTGATCGTTCCGGCTGAAATTATTGAGAAAGAGGCTGAACTGACAGCTGCTGAATTTAAAGTGGTTAAACAGCATACTTTCTATACCTACAGGCTGCTGAATAAGATTCAGGGTCTGGGCAGTATCCCTGAATGGGCGGCCTTCCACCACGAAAGGCTGGATGGAACTGGTTATCCTTTTAGAATTAGCGGCGATCAGCTCAATACCGGCAGCCGGATTATGGCAGTCAGTGACGTTTTCCAGGCTCTAACTGAAGACAGGCCTTACCGACCTGCTTTTTCTATAGACAAAGCCTTAGGTATTATTGACAGTATGGAGCAGGAAGCAAAGCTGGATGCAGAGATAGTTGCTGTCTTAAAAAATGCTATTTAGTTGGTTAAGAGATATAATATTATATAAAGCAGAAAGTAAATGAAGCAGAAATTGGGGGATTGAAAATGGAGAGCAAAACAGATGTAATTAACAGTGAGCAGGTTGTGATTAGTCCAGTCGGAAATATTGATTTTTCCAACTCACAGGATTTAAAAGACAAGCTGCTGGAATTATTCAAAAAAGACTACAAAAAAGTTATACTGGATTTTTCTGAGGTTGAAAGTATTGACAGTTCAGGTCTGGGTAAACTGCTGCTTTTTCATAAAAAATTAAAAGAAAAGGAAGGAAAGCTGATTATCCGGAATGTTGAAAGTGACTATATTAAAAATATGTTTGAGATGATTCATTTAAATAAAGTTATTACAATTGAAGAATAAAGCTAAAAATAATTTGCTAAAGCTGTTATTTAAAGAATTAAGACATAGGAGTTGGAGTAATGGAGAATAAAGAGCTTGAGTCTCAAAAAAAGACCGGTAAATTCCATTTTGAACTTGAAAGCAGGAAAAAAGCTGTCTGCAGATTTCAGGCAGTAATTTATAAGCTGCTGCCAAATTCAATCAGCTCTGATATCTTTGCTATGGCCTTACATGAGATTATTGCCAATGCTGCCGAACATGGTAATCAGATGGAAGCAGACAAAAAGGTAATTATTGAGCTGAAGATTACTAAGGATTCTCTTGCTGCTGAAGTAAAAGATCAGGGAAGAGGTTTTGACTGGCAGAAAAGACTCAGGCAGGAATTTGATATTAGCGGTGATAGTGAGCGGGGGAGAGGAATAATGATGACCGCCCGGGGCTGTGATGAATTTTATTATAATCAAGCGGGGAATAAGGCATATCTGTTAAAAACAATTGACTTTTAAATTTGTTTGCCGGTGATGCGGGCTAATTGATTTTTTGACTTTAAAATTATATACTTAAGTCTATCAGAACTTTTTTCTTAAAATTTAAAATTTAAAGGATGGGCTTTATGAATCAATCGTTGCTGCTTTTGATCTTATTTCTGCTGGCAGCTTTAATTTTATATCTGGCAGCTAAGTTATATTTTTTAAAAAAAGAATTTAAGTGGCTGGAGCTTGAGCAGGAGAATAACTCACAGCTTTTAAATAAAAAAGAGCTTAAAATTAAAGAGCTGGAAAGAAATATTAAGGTAAAACTCGAAAAAGCGAGAAATATTCACCAGCGGATGCTGCCTGACAGACTGGCTGAACCTGCTGATTATTTTATCAGTGACTATTATCAGCCGGCTGAATATATTGGTGGTGACTATTACAATATTTTTAAGATTGACCACGGGGCAATGGATCCTTTTTTTGATCAGTACCTGCTTTATTTTTTTGATGTCTCAGGTCACGGAATTGACAGTACTCTTTTATCAATTTTTGTTAATGACAGTATTGAAAACTACTTCAAACTGCGGCACAGTCCCGGCGAAAAAATTTCGACCAGGGAATTAATGAATTACATAGATCAGCGATATCAGAAAGAGGATTTTCCTGATGACTATCTGGTCTGTCTGTTTATTGCAGTCCTGGACAGGAAAAAGAACACTTTAAGCTACAGCAGTGGAGGTTTTCAGTATCCAATTTATAAGCTGGCTAATCAGGAGAGTCTGGAAGAAATTAATATTGGAGGGCTGCCTATTTCTACAGCTCTGGGAGCGCTTAAGGACAGCCGTCAGGAAAAGACAGTTGATTTTAAGAAAAATACCACCCTCTTTCTTTCTACTGATGGTCTGCTGGAACAGAGCAGTGGCTCAGAAATTTATTTTCAGCAGCTGCAGCAAATTTTAAAAAAATATAAATTTTTGCCGGCTCCTTTTTTAAAAGATTTAATCCGCAGTGATTTTTATAATTTCACCGGGGATAATCAGGGCAGTGATGATATAACATTTCTTGTGATTGATAGACCACAGGGAGAACTTATTAACCTTCATCTCAGCAGGGAGAATGTAGAGGGTAAAAAGCTGGAAATTATGGAGTTTATTAATCAAAATTCCTGGTCCAGACACAGCCAGCTTGGAACCCTAAAAGAGATTATTTTAAGCCAGTTAGAAAACTTAAACTCCGAGCTTAAAATTAAAGCACTCAATAATCAGCAGCTTTTAATATTTAGCCTGGAAAATAGTGAAGTCGGCTGGGACTCGCTGGTCAATAATTTTCCAGAATTAACTTCAATCACTGAAAAAGATTTGAATTCAGCTGATAATCAGCTGGAGGATATCTTATTTAGCAGAGAAGAAATTTATTTCAGCAGCTCAAAGGATAGAATTTATTTTATGCTGCTCAAAAAAGAAAATCTAAATTAATTAAGCTATAAAAGCTTTAAATAGCGACCAAAAATAGATGATAAATGGGGTGTTAGAATTGTTAGAAGAATCATTAGAACTGCTTGTAGAAAAAAATACAGCTGTTTTAAAATTTGATGGAGAAGTCATTTTCGATAATTCAAATCAGCTGAAAGAAGAAGCAAAAGAGAGGCTTAAAGGGAAGACGGAAGTGGATAAACTAATTATAGATCTTTCAAAGGTTCCCTATCTTGATAGTTCAGGAGTTGGAGTGCTTTTATCTTTATTTAAATTTATGCGAAGCAGAGAGGGCTCACTCGCAATTGCAGAACCAAATGCTAAGATCAGGCGTGTTTTTGATGTGACAAAAATGACAGAAATAATCCCAGTCTATATGAGCCTGGAAGAAGCAGTTAATCAGAATTAATCCAAGCAGATCTGAGGTGCATTAAATGCAGAAGCCAGAACTAGAAAAAGAATTTACAATTGGCTGTCAGGCAGCAGAAATTACACCACTCTTAAAAAAAGTTCTGCAGGAGATTGAGAGCAGCTCTTTAAAAGCTGAGGAAATTAAATTCAATCTGGAACTTGCTGCGCGAGAGATGCTGGCAAATGCGATTGAGCACGGTTGTGCATTAGCTGCTGAAAATGGCAGTAGAGTGGAAATGAAGATCAGGATTGAACTTAAAATTACTGAAAAAGAACTCAGTTTTAAAGTCAGTGATCCGGGACCCGGATTTGCGTGGCAGAAATATAATCTAGAAACAATGCCCAGATTTGAAGAAAAGGGGCGGGGTTTGAAGATGATTTATCAGGTTGCTGATCAGATCAAATTCAATTCCTGTGGGAATCAAATTACAGTTATTTTTAAAGTTAACTAAAAAATATAGAGATAAAAAACGGGGGGAAGAAAGTGCTAAAAAAAATCAAGGGATCTATGTTTGCAAAATTTGCTTTATCTTTTTTAATTATTATAGCTCTATTTGCTGCAGCTAGTTATGTTGAATATTATTATTCACATCGAGTAATTGAGATGGAAGAAGAGATAATGGAAATGCAGGATTTTCAATTAGAGCTTGCCAATTTAGAGATCGACCATCATCTCTGGATGATCAGTCTTTATGATATGATGATTGGGGGACCGGCACCTGAACTTGGGGACCACACTGAATGTAATTTAGGCCAGTGGTATTATAATATTACACCTGAGGATTATTTTAGCGAACCATATCAGGCGATGGAAGAGCCGCATACTCATTTGCACAGGCACGGTCAGGAAGTTGTAGCTCTATTTACAGATGGTGAGGAAGAGGAGGCCAGAAGGGTCTTTAATGAAGATATTAAGCCGGATTTAAATCTGGTTAGAGAAAACTTAGGAGAAATGATCAGCTTAACTGAGGCCGAAATCGACCGGATGAAGGTTGAAAAAAATGAGATGATGACTTTATCTGATACTATTTTCTACTCGGCCACAGTAATTATGCTTTTACTGTCAGCCTTAATAGCCTGGATTTTGACCAGAACTACAGTTGGGCCGATTAATAAACTGGTTGAGCAGGCTGACAAGGTGGCCGGCGGTGATTTAAGACATAAGGTTGAAAGCAAGAAAACTGATGAGCTGGGAGTTCTGGTTCAGTCCTTTAACAATATGATTGAAACCCTGCGCACCTTAGTCAGCAGTATTGATGATAATTCTGATGCGGTGGTAACAGCGGTCAAAGATTTAAATGTAGTTTCCGAAGACACAGGCCGCGGCTCAGAAGATATTGCCCGCAGCATTACTGAAGTTGCTGAAGGCAGTGAAAATATTGGGCGAGAAATTGCCAGTGTTAAGGATGTTGCTGCTCAGCTGGATCAGGAAGGTGAAACTCTGAAAGTTAATACAGAAGAAAGTTTAAAAATGGCAGATCAGTCTGCAGAATCAGCTGAAAAGGGACAGCAGGCTATTCAGCAGGCAATCAGTCAGCTGGATGTGGTCAGTGAAACTGTTAATTTTGCAACTGAAGCTATCGAAAAACTTGGTAAGCGCTCTAAAGAAATCGGAGAAATGGTTGCCATGATTGAAGGAATTTCTTCGCAGACAAATCTCCTGGCTTTAAATGCAGCTATTGAGGCTGCTCGTGCTGGAGAAAAGGGCCGAGGCTTTTCAGTTGTGGCTGAGGAGGTAAGAGAACTAGCAGAGGAATCTTCTGATGTAACAACTCAGATCAGCTCTTTAATTGAGGATATTCAGTCAGAGACCACTGCAACTGTTAACTCCATGGATACCAATATTGAAGAGGTAAATAAACAGATTCAAATAATCAATGAAGCCGGTGACTCTCTGGATCAGATGGTTGCAGCTTCTGAGAAAACAAATAAAAAAGTCAGGGAAATGCATCAATTTGCAGATCACCTTGATGAGATCATTGATACAATCAATAAAGCAGTTGATTCTGTAGGGAGTGCTATTGAAAACAATTCTGCCAGTGCAGAAGAAGTTTCAGCCCTGGCAGAAGAACAGAGTGCAACAGTCGAGGAAATTTCTGCTTCTGCAGATGAACTGGAAAATATGGCAAAACATTTACAATCATTAATCGAGGAGTTTGAGGTAAAATAAAATGAATGAGCCAAATTTAAACAAGCAGATAACTAAAAAAGTAAGAGCTGTAGAGCAAAAGGTAATTAATCTCAGACATCAGATCCATCAGAATCCGGAGCTTTCCTTTGCAGAAAAAGAAACAGCTGCCCTGGCAGCTGAGGAAATGAGGAAGCTTGGATTTGAAGTGAGAGAAAATATATTTGGCACAGGTGTCACTGCTACTTTTAAAAACAGCAGTGACCCTGAAGCTAGAACTCTTCTAATCAGGGCTGATATGGATGCCCTGCCGGTAGAAGAAAAAAATGAACTCAGCTTTAAATCGAAAAAAGAAGGGATTATGCATGCCTGTGGTCATGACGGCCATACTGCTATTTTAATTGGTACCGCGATGGTTCTTAAAGAAATGGCGGCAGATTTTAAGGGGAATCTAAAGTTTCTTTTCCAACCGGGAGAGGAAACATCAGGTGGTGCTGAGGGAATGATTGAAGCAGGAGTTCTCAAAGACCCTGATGTCGACGCTGCAGTTGGTCTTCACCTCTGGGGCAGTACTCCCGAAGGAATGGTTGAATATAAAAGCGGCCCCTTTATGGCTTCACCAGACCGTTTTGACCTAAAAATTATCGGCCGCGGTGGTCATGCAGCAAGACCCCATAATACGATCGATCCGATACCGATTGGAGCAGAAATTATTTCAGCCCTGCAGACAATTGTCAGTCGGCGTATTGATCCTCTCGATTCAGCGGTGATTTCTGTCTGTAATTTTGAAGCTGGCAGTACTCATAATGTAATCCCGGATCAGGCAGTGCTTAAGGCGACAGTTCGCTCACTTAAAAGTGATGTGAGGGAGAAGCTGGCAGCCAGTATCGAGAAGGTAATCAAAAATATTTGTGATATCTATGGGGCTGATTATGACTTCAATTATATTTTTGGTTATCCACCGGTAGTTAATGATCCTCAGCTGACTGAGCTAGTGGCAGAAGCTGCAGCTGAGGTGCTTGGTAAAGAGCGGGTCAGAGAAAAAGAGAAGGCAGAAATGGGAGGCGAGGACTTTTCCTATTTTGGCCGCCAGGTTCCTGCAGTCTTTTATTTTCTGGGAATTGCCCCGGAAGGGCAAATTATAAACCACCATCAGTCAGATTTCAAATTCAATGATTCGGTTTTAAAAGATGGTGTGGCTGTAATGGTCAGGACTGCTCTGGATTTTTTCAACAGCTAGGATAGCCTTCAAACAGAAATTTTAACAAACTAAGAGTTACAATTGATATAAAAGTCGTTTTCCCGCCTGTAAGCAATTTATGGGCGGTTCTTTAATTTATAGTCGAGATCAAAAATTTCTTAAACTAGAAAATGAAGTAAAATATAATTTAAATTTTAAACGGGGGTGAATCAATGCTGCTGGATCAAAATCAGGCATTGAGCAGTGATTTAAAGGAGTTTTTAGACTTAAGTCCTTATGCTGCTGTTTTTATCAATCAACAGGGTGAGGTGGTTTATCTAAACAGAAAGGCTGCAGAGTTTGTTGAGGCCAGCTGTCTGGAGTGGAATGGCTGTGCCGGTAAATCTAATTATCTTAATTTTATCGAGCAAAATATGCTGCCGGAGTCTGAACTTTTAATCAAAAATATTAAGTTGATTTTAGAAGGAGAAAAAGAAAAATATAAATTTGACTACTGCTGGGATGAAAATATCTATTTTGAGGTAAAAATAACTAAATTCAAAGATGGAGTTCTGCTATTATATGAAAATATTTCTAAAAGAAAAATAACTGAAAAAAAGCTCAGGTCTTTAGAGAAGCGGTACAGAACAATTTTTGATCACGGTCCGATGGGAATTCTGTTACTGGATTCTGATGGCAGAGTTCTGCAGGCAAATCAGACATTTGTTGAATATACGGGCTACAGTAAATCTGAGCTAATTGGCAGCACTATTTTTGAGACTGTTGTTCTGGAAGAAAATAAAGAGGAAGCTGAAAAGTTCATTGATAAGATTCTGGCAGGGGCTGAAGTTGAATATATAGGTGAGAGTCTGCGGAAAAATGGGGAAGTTTTCCCAATCTTATTTAAGGAAAGAGCCATAGAAATTCCGGGCCAGGGAAAATGTATCCTCTCAATGCAGCTTGATTACAGTGAATATCAAAAGCAGCAGCAAAGGATCGAATATATAGGCTACCATGATCAGCTGACCGGCTGTTACAACCGGAGTTATATTGAAAATAAATTAAAAGAGTATGACCAGGCAGAATATTTACCGCTGGCAGTGGTGATGATTGATATTAATGGTCTGACTCTGATTAACGAAAGTTACGGTTATAAAACCGGTGATCAATTATTAATTAAAGTTGCAGCTGAGTTAAAAACTTTACTGGGGGACAGTGATCTACTGGGGCGCTGGTCTGGAGATGAGTTTATTATTCTGCTGCCGGAAAGCAGTAAGCAGCAGCTAGCAGACTTAAGAGAGGCTGTTAATATCTTTTGTAATTCAACTGCAGAGGATGAGATTCCTGTATCTCTGGGTTTCGGTGCAGCTGCTAAAAATGAGCTGAAGGCGAATATCTATCAGGTGATTAATCAGGCGGATCGGAATATGAACCAGGATAAGCTGACCAAATCACGCAGTTCCAAAAATAAATTTGTTAAGAACCTGATTAATACTCTGGGTGCCAAAAGTAATGAGACCAAAGAACACGCTCTGCGGATGACCTCTCTGGCATTTAAACTTGGTGATAGATTAAGGTTGAGCCACGAAAAATTAAATGAATTAAATCTCCTGGCCACCCTGCATGATATCGGCAAGGTGACTATTGCCGAGAGTATTTTGAATAAACCGGGCAAACTAACAGAAGAGGAATGGGAAATTGTAAAAAGCCATCCTGTTAAAGGAGCAGCAATTGCTGATTCAACGGCAGAATTTTCGCCGATTGCAAAATATATCCGCCACCACCACGAGCGCTGGGACGGTGGTGGTTATCCTGAAGGGCTGGCTGAACATGAGATTCCGTTACTTTCAAGGATAATAACCCTGGTGGATTCTTATGATGTAATGACCAATGACCGCCCCTATAAAGAACCGATGACCAAGTTGGAAGCTGTCAAGGAAATCAGCCGCTGTGCAGGGACTCAGTTTGATCCTGAACTTGCAGTAGAATTTATCAAGCTGCTGGAAGAGGAGGAAGAAGCATGAACCAGGAAAAGACTATTTTAATAGTTGACGACAGTAAATTGAATATTAGGGTTTTAAGTGATATATTAAAAGAAAAGGATTATCGAATTGCTCTGGCAAGAAGTGGAAAGATGGCTTTAGAGTTTGTAGAAATGAAAAAACCTGATTTAATCCTGCTGGATATTATGATGCCCGAGATTGATGGTTTTGAAGTCTGTGCCCGCTTAAAGTCTGATCCTGAAACCAGGAATATCCCGATTATTTTTATCAGCGGTCTGGATAAGAGTGAAGATATAGTCAGAGGATTTAAGGCAGGAGCAGTGGATTATATTGTTAAACCCTTTCAAAAAGAAGTTGTTCTGGCCAGGGTTAATACTCATTTGAAGTTAAATGAGACTCAACGGAAGTTGAAGCGAAAAAATGAAGAATTGAAGGAGCTTTTGAATGAGGTGGAATATCTTTCTTTTCATGACGAAATGACCGGTCTCTACAACAGAAGGTATTTTGAAAATGAGCTGGACAGACTTGCTTCTTCCCGCCGGCTGCCGCTTACTCTTTTAGTTGCAGATATGGATAACTTAAAAGTTGTTAATGACAATTATGGTCATAAAAAGGGAGATAATTATATTAAAGCTGCTGCCGATATTTTAAAGAAGTCAGCTCGCCAGGAAGATATAGTTGCCAGAATCGGAGGAGACGAGTTTGCAATTGTGCTGCCGGAGACGGGATTTAAGGCTGCTGATAAAATATACCGCAGGATTAAAGAGAATCTGAGCAGTTATAATCAGCAGCAGGAACCGGTTGAGCCACTTGCGATTTCACTTGGCTTTGCAGTTAAGACCAAAAAAGAGCAGAGTCTGGACCAGATATTTAAACTGGCGGACAAAATGATGTATAATGATAAGGGGAAGAGTATTTATTCTAAACTAGAATTGGAACAATGAGTAGTGAGTATTGAGTAAAAATGGAGGATTGAATATGGATTATATTAAAAAATCACTTAAGTTAGAAAATGTTTGTTATGACATCAGAGGACCGGTGCTGGATGAGGCGACTAGGCTGGAAGAAGAGGGCTATAATATTTATAAATTAAATATCGGCAACACAGCTCCCTTTGGGTTTAATGCCCCGGATGAGATTATTCATGATGTAATGTATAATTTGAAAAATGCTCAGGGTTACTGTGAATCAAAGGGGATTTTCCCGGCCCGCAAAGCTGTAATGCAGTACTATCAGAAAAAAGGAATTATGGATGTTGAAATCGATGATATCTATATTGGTAATGGGGTCAGTGAGCTGATAACGATGGCCATGCAGGGGCTTTTAGATAATGGAGATGAGGTGCTGATTCCAATGCCCGATTATCCACTCTGGACAGCTTCGGTTAACCTGGCAGGAGGGAAAGCAGTTCATTATCTCTGTGATGAGCAGTCAAAGTGGTATCCAGACCTGGATGATATTCGAGCAAAGGTGAATACCAATACCAAGGCGATTGTAATTATTAATCCCAACAACCCGACCGGGGCCAATTACCCGGAAGAAATATTAGAGGGGATTATTGAAATTGCAAAAGAAAATGAGCTGATCATCTACAGTGATGAAATTTACGAGAAAATAACCTACAATGGTGCCGAACATACTTCAATTGCAACGATGACTGAGGATGTGCTGGTGGTTACCTTTAGTGGGCTTTCTAAATCACACCGGGTACCGGGTTTTAGAGCTGGCTGGATGATGCTCAGTGGTCAAAAATATCATGCGGAAAGCTATATTGAAGGCTTAAATATGCTTTCTTCTATGCGGCTCTGCAGTAATGTTCCGTCTCAGTATGCAATTCAGACTTCACTCGGGGGCTATCAGAGTATTGATGACCTGGTGCTGCCGGGGGGAAGACTTAAGGAGCAGCGGGATTTGGCCTATAAGCTTTTAACTGATATTCCAGGCATCAGCTGTGTCAAACCGGAGGCCGGTCTTTATTTATTTCCTAAAATTGATACAGAGCGATTTAATATTACAAATGATGAGCGCTTTATTTTAGATTTCTTAACTCAGGAAAAGGTGCTTTTAGTTCAGGGGAGTGGATTTAACTGGCCGGAGCCCAATCATTTCCGTCTGGTTTTTTTACCACCTGAGGAAGACTTAAAAATTGCTATCGGCAGGCTGGAGAAATTTTTGAGCGGCTATAAGCAGTAATCCTGAACCAAAATATAAATTAAGGATGGTTGGAGGTTCCTACTTTTATTTTAACAGTCAGCAGGCAGCAGAAGTATATATAGAGAGAGTAATTGATGGTGATACAGTTGAGACCGCAGCCGGTGATTCGATTAGACTGCTCGGAGTTGATACCCCTGAGATTGACTGGGATAACAATAGTTCTGAGTATTATGGCGAAGAAGCGCGTGACTTTACAGCAGAAAATCTGGCAGATCAGAAAGTTGTGCTGGAATATGATCAGGAAAGAGAAGATAATTATGGTCGAACTCTGGCTTATATCTATCAGGATGGAGAAAATTTTAATCAGAAGCTGCTGAAAGAGGGAATGGCAACGGTAATGATAGTTGAGCCCAATGATAAGTATGAGTCTGAATTTAAAAAGGCTGCAGCAGAGGCGAGAAAATCCGGAAAGGGAATCTGGTCACAGGTAATGGAACTGGACGCTTCTCTGCCGGTGATTTCCTACCAGCAGGCTGAATTATTCAGGGGAGAAGTGGTAATTGTAGAAGGGAAGATTGTCAATACAGCAGCCACCGATTCAGTTAATTATTTAAATTTCTCAGATGATTATCAAACTACCCTTTCTCTTGTTATTTTTAACCGTAATTTAAATAAATTTGATTATCAGCCGGCAGAATATATTTTAAACAAAAGGATTAGAGTTTTAGGTGAGATTGAATTTTATCAGGGGAGTCCTCAGATTATAGTTGATGACCCCCATGATATTTTGATTATGGATTAATGAGGAAAGGGGTGCTGAGAAATGAAAAAAGTACTTGCTCTTGTTGGAGATTATTACCATCCTTCAGATTATTTAAAACAGGCCTTAAAGATGGTGATCAAAAAGAATTATCATCTTGATGTTTTCAGTAGTCATCAGGAGATTAACTGGGATGGTTTGATGGAATATGATGTTTTAATACTGGCAACCTGGGGTAAAATTAATGATCCTGATGATGAAGCCTACTGGCTGGATGAATATCATGAAAAAAGGATTGATCAGTTTCTGGCTGAAGGTGGGAAGCTATTTTTGGTCCACTCAGGTACAGCAAGTTATCCCAAAGACGGTCTTTTCCGGAAGATGGCTGGTGGACATTTTATTGAGCATCCGGAAGATCATCCTGAGATGACAATGAGGACAGTAGCTGAAAATCCACTGACTAAAGGAATTGATGAATTTAAGATTAAGGATGAGCAGTATTTTATGGAGGTTGATCAGGAAGAAGTTGAAGTCTTTTTAAAAGCCAAAAGTAAAGAGTTTGGAGAAAGCACAGCCGGCTGGTTTAAGGATTACAAAAATGGAAAAGTAATTGTACTGACCCCGGGTCACAGTCTGGAAGTCTTTGAGGAAGAAATGATGCAGAAGTTAATCAATAATATTTTGGAACTTTAATTAGCTTTATTGGCTGAGATTATCTTTATTTTATCCTGCTGTTTAGGGTCGTGAGAGCCTTTGTTTGCTTGTCTCTGGCATCTGAAGGGAGTATAAAATGAAATCATTAAAAGAAAAAATCAGCGGAATTGTGGACGGGGACTTTGAAGTTCATCATATTTTTAAAGAGATTGTTCAAAATCGCTCTATTTTTACTGAGGATGAGGAAATTGTTGATCTGCTCTTTATAAAAAGGGAGCATCTCAATGAGAGAGTAAAATCATCTCCGATTTTTTCACCTGCAAGTTTGCTGGTTGCTACAACCCACGGCCTGGTTTATGCTGTTGAAGGATTTGAAGAAATCAACGATAAATATTTGGGTTATAAGATGAAACACATCTATTATGATCAAATCAGTGCACTGGAGCTTGATTTATGTCTTTTAAAGGGGAATTTTAAAGTAACGACTTCTTCTTCAATTGACATCCTCCCCGCTTCGTAAACTCACGAACGAGGATTCCTGAAAGGAACTTTCACCGAAACTCTCTTTTGTCTTACAAAATGATAGTTTCGATATTAGGCCATCGAGGCCGTCACGAGGTTGTCTGCTGATTAAATGCCAGTCCATTTCTGGTAGGCAAGTGCGACGCCGACTTCAGGCTGTGCCATCAGCCCTCCTGTGATAGGCATATAGCCACTCAGGCACTTGTATTTTAACCATACAAGCAGATAGTTTGCTGCATACTCCCTGCAATACAGATTATATCCTATTCTAATCACAGATTAGATACTTGCACGGCAAGTTAGACGATAATCCAGTTACAGTTTTTAGCGAGTACCTTGAACATTTTACGCACTAAAGGGTTAGTTAGTACAACTCCTTATATTCACTTTTATTACTAACTATATTATATCACTAAGAAAACAAACGTTCAACAAATATAAAGATTTTTAACTATAAATCAGCCGATTCATCCCCGCCCATTAACATGAGCGAGGCTTTCTCGGCTAAAGTAGGGTAATCCTGAGATTGTGGTAGAATTTAATACGGCAAATTATTATCAGGAATTTGAGAATCTGGTTAAAGCTATTCGAAAAGAGAGAATTGGTTATAATAATAAATAAGCTTTAAATCCTGTAGAGGCAAAAAAATTCCCGCTCAGTAATTAGCTGAGTGGGAATTTTTGTTTTCTATTAATTTTTTATGCTGCCTGAGCTTTAAAATCTCCCTTATTTCTAAACTGCAGGTAAATTACAACTGCCAGTAATAAGACACCATAGATATCAGACTGCCAGCCCGGGATTAATAAACCATAGGCACTTCCCAGTAGAATCAGTCTTTCAATAATTGTAGTTTTGCGGTTTAAGTAGCCGAGTACTGCTGCTGCCAGCGCAAAAACTCCCAGAATTGAACTACCTGTAATTAAAATAACCTGAACTGCATTAGTGTCAATTAAAAGCAGTGAAGGTGAATAAGCAAAAACAAAGGGGACCACAAAACCGGCAATGGCCAGTTTAACAGCCGTCAGCCCAGTTTTAAGTGGATTTGACCCCGATATTCCCGCACCTGCATAGGCAGCTAAAGCTGCTGGTGGAGTTAGATCAGCTACTACACCAAAGTAAAGTACAAATAGGTGGGCGGCTAAAATTGGTACACCTAACTCAGTTAAAGCTGGAGCTGCCATAGTTGCCAGCACAATATAAGTTGCAGTTGTTGGCAGACCTGTTCCTAAAATTGTACAGGCCACCATGGTAAAGAATAAGGCCAGGAATAAATTACCCTGAGAAAGGGCAACTGTTAAACTAGTAAACTTTAGACCCAGACCAGTTAGGGTTGTAACTCCAACAATAAATCCAACTGCCGCACAGGCTGCTGCAACTCCAAGAGCCGAAATTGCGCCCTCTCTTAAAGTATCAAGCAAATCCTGTAAGCTCATTCTAGTATCTTCTTTTAAGAAACTTAAAGCAAAAGAAACTATAATCCCAAGAAAAGCAGCTCTCAGTGGAGTATAACCTCTAAATAGATAATAGAAAATAATGATTAAAGGTACTATCATGTGGCCTCTTGTTTTTAATACTGTTAAAAACCTGGGAATTAAATCATCGCTGATACCCTGAAGTCCCTGTTTTTTGGCTTCAAAGTGAACCATTAAACCAACTGTAATGTAATATAAAATTGCCGGTAAAATAGCTGCTTTAGCAATTGTAACATAGGGGACACCAATAAATTCGGCCATGATAAAAGCTGCTGCTCCCATAATCGGGGGCATAATCTGGCCGCCTGTAGAAGCTGCGGCCTCAACTGCAGCTGCAAAGCGTGAATTATAGCCGACCCTTTTCATTAATGGGATTGTAAAAGATCCGGTGGTAACTGTATTTGCTACCGAACTTCCGGAAATAGAACCCATCAGACCACTGGATACAACTGCTGCTTTAGCCGGTCCACCAGTAGTTCTACCGGTGAGAGATAAAGCAAGGTCAATAAATAAATCACCAAGACCGGTTCTTTTGGCAAAGGCACCGAGGAGTAAGAATAAGAAAATATAGGTTGCTGATACTCCCAGTGGAATACCGAAAATCCCCTCAGTTGTAAAGTACATGTGGCTTGCAATTCTGGACCAGGAATAACCGCGGTGAGCTAACATCCCCGGCATCTGCTGGCCGTAGTGAGCGTAAAGTAAAAACAGGATTGAGATCACCGGCAGCTCGGGTCCTAAAGCTCTTCTGGTACCTTCGAGCACAATTATAATTGCCAGGATAGCCATAAATTGATCAAGTTCAGTGTACATTCCAGCTCTGTGGACCAGTGCTTCATAGTTAATAATAATATAAGAAGAAATTGCTATACTTCCTAAGGCTAGCAGTAAATCAAAAGCCAGAATAAATTTATTTTTCTTCTTTTTCTTTAAAGCTGGGTAGAGGAGAAAGATCAGGGTAAAGATAAAACCCAGATGGACTGCCCTCTGTTTGAGTGCAAGCAGGACCCCAAAGCCAGCTGTATAAAGATGGAATAAAGAAAGGGTGATTGCAATTGTAGAAACTATAATTGCAGCCAGACCTGTATATTTTCTGTAGTCTGTACTTGGATCATATTTTTTTAATAATTCATCTTCTTTTAAGTGTTCTTTTTCAGCCATTTTAAAACCTCCTTTTGATAAATCTAAAATAGCTAATTTTTTTGCATTGAATCTGAAGCAGAGTTTCAGTCTCTAATTCTTGATAGAGAGGAATCGTATCTTCCTTAAAAACAAATTCATGTTCTGCATAGTCACTAACTCTGAGCATAATCTCCGGCAGAAATTGATTGATATTTTTAATAATAAACTTATCATTTTCTACCAGATATTCCCCCTGGACAGCCTCAGTTGGAAGACCTGCTCCATAGGACTGATATTCTGTTCCGGTTAATAATATTTTTCCATCTTTGATTTCAAAAATTTCGATGACCGGGGTTTTGGCTACTGAATGCAGATACTTAATTTTAAATTCTGCACCATTTTCAGCCTTTTTTTCCCAGATTATTTTATCCTGCTGATAGTCAATTATCTGCAGCAGATTTACTTTAAAAACAAAGAGTGAAAATACTATTATTAAGATAAATAATGTAAGCAAAAAAAATATAAATTTTTTATTTTTTTTCATAATAAATGAGAGCCGGGTATTTTTCAATACCCGGTTATCCTCCTTTAATAATTACTAAAGGCATAATATAAATTTTTCAGCAAAGATTATCAAAGCTACTTATTGTTTACTTTAATTTCTCTTTAAATTTATTATTCAGCCTCATCGTAATATTTTTGAGCACCAGGATGTAATTCAACTGTCATTCCATCCTGAGCAGTTTCTAATTGAATATCTCTGGCTCTATCATGAGCAGCGATTAAAGTGTCACGATTTTCAAAGATAGCTTTAGTAATGTTATAAACTACATCTTCACTTAAGTCTGAATCTGCAACTAAGATAGCTTTTAAAGCAACAGTTTGAATGTCACTATCCAGACCATTATAAGTTCCAGCTGGTACAGTTACTCCAGTTAAATAAGGATATTCAGAATTCAGTTCTTTAACATCCTGATCACTAAAGTTAATCAGAGAAATATCCTGAGTTGCTGCAACATCCATTACAGCAGCAGTTGGAATACCAGCAGTTAAGAAAGCTGCATCAATCTGTCTATCTTTAAGACGGCTGGCAGCTTCACCAAATGAAAGATAATCTTCATTGATGTCATCATAAGTTAAACCAAAGAATTCTAAGATCTGCTTTGCATTAGCTTCTGCACCACTACCAGGAGCACCAACAGCTACACTTTTACCTTTCAGATCAGCAATTGATTCGATTCCTGCATCATTACGAACAATAATCTGAATTACCTCCGGGTATAAAGCTGCAATTCCACTCATATTATTAACCTGATTATCAGCAAACTGGTTTTGACCATTGACAGCATAGCTGGCAATATCATTTTGCAGAATTGCTAATTCAACTTCCTGATTATAAATTAAGCGGGTATTAGTAACAGATGCCCCGGTTGATTGAGCAGAGGCATTCATGTTATCTATATTTTCATTTAAGACCTTGGCAATTGCGCCTCCGACCGGATAATAAGTTCCGGAAGTACCTCCGGTTGCAATTGAAAGGAATGTTGTCTGGGCAGAAACCATTCCACTGAGTAAAAGACTAAAGACTATAACGGCAGTTACTACTAGTAAATAATTTTTCTTTTTTAACATAAATTATATCTTCTCCCTTCTAGAATTTAATTAATTTAGTACTTTAACACTTTAATACATTTATTTTGAGATTAAAATGTTCCTATTCAATTTTACAATAATTAGAGTCAAAAAGCAAATAGATGGTAAAGCCTTTAAAGCACAACAGCTTTAAAATACGCGGATTTCAGGATACATCACTTAAAAAACTCAATATATTAATAATTGTCAGTAAAATTAGATTTTTTAATTCCACTGCAGAGGCCGTTTGAAAACGGTCAATTAAAATTAAGTGAAAACTTGAACAAAGCCTTGAGATGAGTTATAATAATAAGCAAAGTTAATATCTGATCAGCCGGGGCCACCTGTCTGAAAGGATATCACGTTAAATAACTGCCTGAATTTAAGGAGAAATTCTGAGAATCAGGGGAGGGGTCTTTCTATGTCAAAATTTAAGTAGAATATGTTGGTACCAGGTCCAAAACGGCCGTTTTGGACCTGGTTAAAAAGAATAAATTCACAATTTGGAGGAGAATAATGAAAAAAAGAATTGGCTCAGTAGCAGTAGTTGTAGAAAAAAGAGAAAAGGTAAGTGACCGGATTAATAAAATTTTAAGTGAGCATGCAGACTGTATTATCGGCCGGATGGGAATTCCTTCCGCTGAACACGGCTTATCGATGATTTCTCTAATTGTAGAGGGAACACCGGATCAGATTGGAGCAATGACCGGTCAGTTAGGAAACCTGCCGGGAGTTAACTTAAAGTCTGCGCTGACCAGTGTACAGGTACCGTGAACCTGTCGGTTTTTGTATAACTGTGTCTAGAAAAGGTTTTAGTTGACATTTTTCGACATAAACCGGGTGGTTCCCGGTGCATGGACATAAAAGGAGGAGATTAAGATTAATTATTTTAAGGAAGAGTTTGGAGAAGATTACAGGACAGAAGTCTGTGACTATATAACTGATGAGAAAATTGAAGGAATTCTGGCTGAGGCCAAAAAGCCAGGTCAGAAGGAAGTAAATCGAATTATTGATAAAGCTTTAGAGTTAAATGGAATTAGCCCTGTTGAGGCGGCAACTCTGCTGCAGGTAGAAGATGAGGAGCTGATTGACCGCTTTCTGGAAGCTGCCCGCAGAGTCAAGGAAGAAATTTATGGGAAGCGGCTGGTGATTTTTGCTCCCCTATATTTTGCCAATCAGTGTGTTAATAACTGCCTCTACTGTGGTTTTCGCAAGGACAACCATCAGGTTGATCGCAAAAAATTAAGCCAGCAGGAAATTCGGAATGAAGTAGAGGCCCTTGAGCGCGAGGGACACAAGCGGCTTTTAGTTTTAACAGGAGAGGCTCCAATAACTGATCTTGATTATGTTGTTGAAAGCATTAAAACTGCCTATGATGTTGAAACCGAAAACGGGGGAGAAATTAGAAGAATTAATGCTGAAATTGCACCATTAAGCACTGAAGATTTTAAAAAGCTCAAGCAGTCAGAGATTGGCACCTATACCTGTTTTCAGGAAACATATAATAGAAAACAGTATGCAAAACTGCATCCATCAGGACCAAAGAGCAACTATGAGTGGCGCCTTTCTGTAATGGATAGGGCACAAAAAGCAGGGATTGATGATGTCGGAATTGGTGCTTTATTTGGACTTTATGATTACAAATTTGATGTAATCGGTATGCTCTTACATGCAGAATATTTGGATCAAAAATATGGAGTTGGCCCCCATACAGTATCAGTACCCAGACTTAATCCAGCTCTGGGGACACCCTTAGATGAAGTTCCTTATCCAGTCTCTGATTCAGACTTCCGCAAACTGGTTGCAGTATTGAGGCTTGCTGTTCCATATACAGGAATGATCTTGTCCACCCGGGAAAGTACTGAAATGAGAAATGAATTATTTGAGCATGGTGTTTCTCAAATTTCTGCCGGCTCCCGCACAACTCCTGGCGGCTATGAGAAAAAAGAGAAAAACAAAGAAGAGCTGGCCCAGTTTTCACTGCATGACCTGCGCCCGATTGATGAAATTATTTCTGGAATTGCAGAGGCTGGATATATTCCAAGTTTCTGTACGGCCTGTTACCGCCTCGGTCGGACCGGAAAAGATTTTATGGATCTGGCCAAGCCGGGTAAGATTCAGGAATTCTGCCGTCCCAATGCAATGCTGACTTTTAAAGAATATCTGGAGGATTATGGGACAGCAGCAAGTCGGAAACATGGAAAAGAATGTTTAACTGAATTAATGGAGCGATTGGAAAATGACAATCCTAAACTGGCAGAAAATATTGCTGAGAAGCTGGATGCAATTGCAGAAGGAAAGCACGATTTGTACCTTTAGATTTTAATGATGACATTTTCATTACAACTGATTGCACAACAATTAACTACATTATATAAGGAAGTGGGAAAATGAATTCTACAGCTAAAGGAGATCGGCCGCATATTGCAGTTTTTGGCAGGCG
>NZ_QBLR01000355.1:0-3264 GCF_003070835.1 Halanaerobium sp.
AAATTTAAATCCATCCTTTCTGCACTTGTTTCAATCTCAGAGAATTCGGTTTCCAGGTAAGAATCAATTCCAGGCAGTTCCACCTTTAAAAAATCGCCAATATCATTTTTAAAGAGACTAAAAGAATCTTTAAAAACGAAATCATAGTTATGGGCCGTCACATCAAACTGCTGCATTAAATTTCCTCCTTTTCTAATATTTATACTATAAAAAGTATATCATAGAATAATTTGGAAATAAAGTAAAATAATTAATTGTTTATCAAATTAAAAATGCCCTAATCAAAGGGCATTAATTAATAGTTTGTTATTCTATTTCTTTTGGTAAAAATTGGTTCCATAAACGGTAGCTGCACATTATTTTTTCTTCTCCCCATCATAAAAGATATCCAGGGGCAGCTCAATTTCCTGCAGCCATTTTTTCAGCTCATCTTCTTTAACCTGGTTAGAAACAAACTCGTTGTTGGAAAAGTTAATAAATATTCCATCCAGCTTAGATCTTTTTAGCTCTGCCTTAAGCTTTTCTAAATCCTCTTCTTCAATCAACTTCTTATCAAGTTCAAAATCTTTTGCTGCTGCCATTTCTGCAAGCTCAGCTAAATAATCTTTAGCATTTTCTTGATAGATATCAACAACAGAGTCTTCAACATCACTAACTACCTTTTCACCTAAAAAGCCGACATCAGAAATTAAATGCTCAAAAAGCTTTGGCACTTCCTCGAGCATTAAAGCTCTAACTAAAAGCTTATCCTCTGGCTGCAGCTTTTTTTCTAAATGTTGATTAATTTTCTTTAAACCACCATAACTGAATAAGATCAGCATATACTTTTTCATTTATTTATCCCTCACAAGTCTTTATCAATTTTTTGAATTCGATTTAATTAATTCCTGCATTCGCAATCATTATACCTTTAACCAGCAAGATTTTAAAGCTGTTTAGATAAAAATCTCCAGTCCAATCAGCGGCCAGTAGAATCTGGCAACTAAAATGTAGATCAACCAGCCGATCACTTTAAGCAGCAGACCCCATTTTAGAGCATCTTTGATCTGATAATAGCCAGAAGAAAAGGCAATCGCATTGGGTGGAGTTCCCATCGGCAGTAAAAAGGCCAGTCCTCCAGATAAAGCTACAGATAGAGTTAAAAGAACCGGGTTTAAACTGTAGGCTTCAGCAGCACTGAAAGCAAGAGGCAGAATTACTGCCACAGAAGCTACATTACTTACACCTTCAGTTAAAATTGAGGTGAAGATTGCTAATAGGACAATAAATAGAAAAGGTGCCAGCTCCAGCTGGGAAAAGAATCTCTCTGCCATCCAGTCAGTTACTCCTGTTTCTACTAAGGAAGAGGCAACCACAACTGCTCCCCCATACATTAAAATTACTCCCCAGTTAACATAGGCTTCTACTTCCTGCCAGCCAACAACCTTAAAGGCGACAACTAAAACTCCACCCAGCAGAGCTGTGATAGCGATATTGATTAGGTTTGATAAAAATAACCAGCTTAAAACTACTGCTCCTAAAATTAGAATCAGTTTTTTCTCAGCCTTAGATAAATCTCCTCTGGCCTCTGACTTTGACTTCAATTTTTTTAGAGAGCGGGAGGTATCCTGAATATCAATTTCCGCAAATTTAGTAATGATCACTGCAAAAACAATTAATAAGAGAAAGGGCAGCGGCCAGCTGTATTTGATCCATTCAAAAAAACCAATCGAAATACCGTAGTGTTTTTCTAAAAGTCCAACTGCCAGCAGGTTACGGGCACCACCGAGATAGGTAGTGATTCCCCCAATTACTGTTCCCCAGGCCATTGTCAAAAAGCTGACCTAAAAACAAGACCCATTTAAAAAGAGCAGTCCTCAAATAAAACTAAGAACTACTCCTCAAATTGATCACTGTCTTTTTTTATTAATTATCAAAAATGCTCATTTGTCCTTCAGCTGTATTTGCTTGATCACTAATCAAATTTCTTAAGGCATTTAATTGGTTATAATCATCAGAATAGCTCATCATCCTTACCTCCCCAGACTTTTATTTGAGAATCTAAATACTGCTGAATATTACAGACAAGTCTCGCTATTGTATTCCCACAATTCTTTTTTGATAGATAAATTGAAATAAAGTCTTTAGTTATTTCAAAATTAATTTTATTTCCCTGATTGCCATTATGAAGATCTACAGCAAGCACTTTATAATAACCATCATCAATTTTATCTGCATAACCCCAGAGTTTAAAAGGCTTTTTATTAGAAAAGATTGCCTTAATTATATATTCTGCTGACAAATCATCTCTTTTAAATTCAATATTAATGGGAAGCCCCATTAATTTATTGTTTTCAATGCTAATATAATAATTCTTTTCAATATTATAAACGAGCTCTTTATAATCAGTATAAAGTTTATTAACCAGCCATAAATGACTATTAAAACTTTTCCCTCTAGTTGAAAACTTACCGTCATAACGTAAATCATCGATTATTCTGCTTGCAGAATCCTGCTTTTCCTGGCTTAATAAACTCAAATGAGAGATTCCGGTAGTATATGAGAATTGCTCATTAGAAGCTAGTAAATTTATTAAACCTTTTACCTTAGTTTCTGAAGAATTATTTATTTTTAAATTTAATTTTTCACTATTTTCTTCTGTCTTTTCCACATCAATTTTATCATGATTGATTGAAATTCCTCGCCAGGTGGTATAATCCTCTGTAGATTTCATTAATTTTTTACTGAGCCATACATTATCAAAATTAGGAATATATTTTAATAAACGATCTATATTAGTATCTGTAGATTTTGATCTTTCTGAACTATGGAGCATAAAAAACCTTTTATCTTTTTCTGCATCCAGAAAAAATTCAGTCTCATCAAATAATAATTTATATAGAAATTCTTCTTCAGTTTCTTTTAGCTGCACTTTATATTCCAGGTCTTTTGTTTTATTTTTAAAAAACCGCAAAAAGTCATCATGAGAAGGAGGATCAGTTTGATTAATATGACCTTCAATCAAATAAGTTTTAACTAAATTCTGATTGATATTTTGTCTTTGTTTTTCTTTGCGGCTAACATAAACATTGTTCATTATATCATTAAGTTTATTATGTAGTTCACGTCTGTTTTTAACTTCCATAAAGTCCCTCCTCTCACCTTAGACATAACGTCAAATATTAGAATTAATTATATACCTATTATAGTTTATTATCTAATTATTTCAAAATTTAATTTATTCAATAATAATACTGTCTCTTATACACATCTGACTCATCGCAA
>NZ_QBLR01000356.1:0-3264 GCF_003070835.1 Halanaerobium sp.
CAGCAACACTTCGGCCGATAGTGTTGCCAGCAACGGTGTTTTAGTAACCATTACAACTATGGGATTTTTAAACCATAGTTATAAAAGTAACTAAAAATTTATCTAATAAAATCTACTAAAGACTGCTGCATAATTCTTGAGCCAGAGGCTAAAGAAGCTCTGTAAACTGTTTCTTCCATCTTTAGCTCTGTTATCACCTCAGCTAAATCAGCATCTTCATTTTTGGATTTTAAATCTCTTAAATGTACTTCATTTGCTTCTAATCTACTAATAATGTTTCCTGTCCGCTGCAGTTTTCCCCCAACTTCAGATCTTAATTCTGCATAATTATTAATTGCAGTATCCATTGCATTAAGGTTATCACCTATTTCTTCTCCACTTTTTCCTGAATCAAGATCATCATATATTTTATTTAAAGCTTCAATTTCTTTTTTAAAGACTTCATCTCCATCAAGATTAACCTGCATCTCAACATTCTCATTTAATCTACGCTTAACACCATTTTTATCACCCTGATATTGAACATAGTCACCAATTCCATTATCAACTACTTCAAATGGCTTTTCGCCTGTTTTCTGTCCGGAAAATATGTAGCTGTCACCAAGTTTAGCATTAGAGATATCAATTAATTCATCTCTTAACTGTTTCATTTCTTTAGCCACCATTTTTCTGTCATCAGATGTCATCGAATCGTTAGCAGCATAAATTGTTAATTCTCTTGCTCTTTGAATTACTTTAGTTCCACTTTTAAGAGCACTCTCTGTAGTATTTAACCAGTTTTCTGCCTGATCAAGATTACGCTGAAACTGATTATTTCTATTTAACTGTGCCTTATAATTCATGCTATCCGCTACCTTAATTGGGGCATCAGATGGCATCTGGAACAACTTACCTGAACTTAACTGTTCATTTAAGTTATTTAAATCTCCTAAGTTATTTTGTAGATGGTCTAACATATTTCTCACCATCATTGAGTTAGTAACCCGCATTCTTTTCAACTCCTATATCTTAAACTATTGTCATTAATGAATCCAGTAATTCTTCTGTTTTATTAATATATTTAGCTGCTGCTGCATATGACTGCTGATATTTAATTAAATTGGCCATTTCCTCATCTAAAGAAACTCCAGAAATACTTCTGTCAAGAGTGTTTAGCTGTTTTAGAACAACTTCCTGGTTATTTACCATCTTCTGAGCTCTAGATGATTCAGCACCGACAGAAGTAATGATTTTTCTAAAATCAGATTTTACATTATTTCCATCTTGATTAAAGATATCAGAAAGAGCATTAGCATTTTCTCCATTACCAATACTGTATCCTAAATCTACTGTAGCGGTTCCTTTGCTATTTGCTGTTATTATAAAGTCACCTGCTGTAAGATCTGTCTCAAAACTATTAGTTTCTGCATTAAATCCAATTTTTAAATCATCTGCTTCTGTGACAGTTTTAGTTGACGATACTTCTCCTGTATCTAGATTAGTAACTGTAACATCATAATCATCACCATTTGTAGCAATATCAATCTCAAATTTACCATCTGCATCACTGCTGTCTAATTTTTCAATTCCTACAACAGAAAGATCAGAAACAGTATTCCCGGCGGCAATTTTAGCCAAACCACCATCAGGATTATCAATCTCATCTGTTAAAGCCAGTTGAGAAACTGCCTTGTCAGAATTAGTGATTTCGGCAAAAAAATCTTTACCCTGCTTCCCTTCTGCATCATAACCAGCTCTGTGCTGCTTATTAAAATCAGTTACCATATCTTCTACAAGTTTATTTAATTTATCAAGCTTATCAGTAATTATTGTATCTCGTACTTCCATCCAGGCTTTAATCTTACCATTTTTAACATTAATTGGAGAACCGGTCTTTTTATGCCCAAGTATTTTTTTGTCAGCATTATCTGGATCTTCAATAATTTCCAGTTCATATGCATCAGAACCATTAACAATCTGCTTTCCATCTGCAGATATAATTAAATTACCCTGATCATCTTCCCTGGACTGCACATCTAACATTGAGTTTAAATCTTTGTATAAGGCGTCTCTCTCATCTAGAAGATCGTTTGGACTCTGTCCACTCCCTTTGACAGAAACAATCTGCTTATTAAGGTCTGCAATTTTAGTAGTTATTTCATTAATACTAGCAGCTGCATTATTTAAGTTTTGATCTATGCTCTCTTTATAATCTACTAATTGACTTTCTACACTCTGAAAAGAATCAACTAAATTTCTGGCATTTTCTCTGACCATGTTTCGAGCTGCATCATCACTTGGGTTGTTGCTTAAATCCTGCAGTGAATTCCAGAACTGATCCATTGCTGTATCTATTCCGGAATCAGAAGGTTCATTAAAAATATATTCTATCTTTTCCAAACCCTTCTGTTTTTCATTCCAATAACCAGCAGTCTGAGTTTCATTAAAGATCTGAGAATTAATAAACTGATCTTTAACCCGCTCAACCCTTTCGATCTCAACACCAGTTCCAAATTGTCCGGCTCCTCCATGATTGGAAAGCCCCGGAGCTGTATATGGATAAGAGGCTTTCTGTACTGCCCGCTGTTTATTATAATCTTCATTATTTGCATTTGCTATATTATGTCCGGTTACATCTAAAGATTTTCTTTGAGTTTCTAAAGCTCTTAAGCCAAGATGTAAACCGCTAAATATATTATTCATTTATATAACCACCTTTAGACCTTTTTGTTTAACAATCGAGGCTGTTCTTTTTGCTCTTTATCTTTTTTAGTATATGTATTTTTGTTTTCTTTAATGCTCTTTAAAATGCTTTCTATAGAAAAAGTATTAACTTCTAAGGCCTGATTAAGCAGCTTTTGGTTCTGGTCATTTAAACTATAAAAATCATCTGTCAGTTCAATTATTTTTTGCCTAATATCCTTTAAATCTTCTTCCCAGTCAGCTGGAAGTTCTTCTATAAAATCACTGTATTTATCGTGCTCCAGTTTTAAATTAAATTCTGATTTAATTTTTTCTATAATCTCTTTTCTTTCTTTTTCTTTTGCTTCTATCTTCTCTATAACTTCCTGATCAGCTGCTAAAATTTCACTTAAGGCTGCTGTATCATTTTCTAAAAGGGCCTCATTTTTTTCTTCAGCTACCGCAAAAAGTTCCTGATAAAGCTCTTTTTCTTCTTTTAAAAGTCTGATTAAATCTTCTTTTAGCTCAGCTTGCATTTATTTCACCTACTTGATATTTTTTAACATTTTTGCAGCAATTTTTTTGCTGTCAATCTGATAGTTA
>NZ_QBLR01000357.1:0-3263 GCF_003070835.1 Halanaerobium sp.
CATGTGTACTGCTATAATATAAATACAAACAGTTGTTTAGTACAGATGTTTATATTAAATAGGAGGGGTTAGTTATGAATGTTATAAATGCTTATTCATTAAATTATCAGGGAGCTAAAACAGCAAAGAAAAAGAGAAAATCAATTTTAAAGAAGATTTTGACTGCTGCAGCAGCCGTATTATTACTTAGTGTTTTGTTTATTGCAATTTTTTCACTAATTGGTTCTGGAGAAAACAGCAGTAATTTTATCAGACATGAAATTGAAACTGGAGAATCTCTCTGGTCAATAGCCGCTCATTACTATGAATCGAAAAATGTTGACTTGAGAAAGATGATTTATAAAATTAAAAAGATTAATGATATAGATTCTGCTGTAATTAATCCCGGGAGAGAATTGATAATTCCAATAGAATAAATTATGAAAATAACATATATAGTCTGGAACGAAAATGATTGTAATTCAGGGGAAATCGCTGTTTTGCAGTCATTTTTTTGTTATAATTATTTTCATATAATATACTATTTAATAAAGAAAGGCTGATAAAAAATGAAAAAAACAATTATTTACACTAGAGTTAGCACTCAAAAAGAAAGTCAGAGCACAAGTCTAAAAAGGCAGAAAGAAGAACTTTTAAGTTATGCTTTAGAAAATGAATTGAAAGTAATTAAAACTATTGAAGAAAAAGAAAGCGGCTTTAATGAGAGTAGGCCGGGGATTATTGAGGTTTTAAACTTAATCAAAAAAAGGAAAATAGATATTTTATTAGTACAGGACAGCAGCCGACTGGGACGCGGTAATGCCAAGATGGCCTTAATCCATCAGGTCGAAAAAATGGGAGCAGAAATACATACTCTGGCTGATAAAGGTGCAATTGCTTTAAATGATTTAGAGAAGATGATTTTAGAAATACTGGCAGTTGTGGAAAATTATCAGCAGGAACTCAGGAATCAGAATATCAGCCGGGCAATGAAAAATAAGATTGCAGAAGGTGAATTTAACCCTGCTAATAATCTAAAAAATATTGATCAGGGTGGACGGGACCGCAAGGAAGTTCCTCTAAAGGAAATTATCCGGTTAAGAAAATTAGACTTAACATTTAAAGATATAGCAGCAACTCTGCGCGGTCTGGGCTATGATGTTTCAAAATCAACAGTCCACCGGCGTTATCAGGAATATAAAAAGAAGAATGAAATAATTTTGTAAAATATTTTACCTTTTATTTCTGAGTAAAATGATATATTTAATAAAGAGAAAGAATATCAAATGAATTTCAAGTAATTATTATAAATAATAACAAAATATTTCACTGAGGTGATATAAGATGAATAAGAATTTAAACCCTAATAAGATCGCCGTCATTGGAGCTGGTGGAGTTGGAGCAACAACTGCTTATGCTCTGATGGTTCAGGGAGTGGGCTCAGAAATTGTTTTAATCGATGTTAATAAAGATAAGGCTGAAGGAGAAGCAATGGATTTAAGACATGGAGCTTCTTTTGTCAATCCGGTTGATATTTATGCTGGTGATTATCAGGACCTGGCAGATGCAAAGTTAATTATTATAACTGCTGGAGCTGCCCAGAAGCCCGGGGAAACAAGGCTCGATCTTATCAAAAAAAATACAGGAATCTTCAAAAATATAGTTTCTTCAATTACTGAATACAATCAGGATGGAATACTTCTAGTTGTTACAAACCCGGTAGATATTCTGACTCATTTGACCTATAAACTCTCAGGTTTTCCAGCAAATAGAGTTATGGGTTCGGGAACAGTGCTGGATAGTTCCCGTTTTAGATCATTACTCAGTAAAAACTGTGGAGTTGCTGCCAGTAATGTTCACGGTTATATTATTGGAGAACATGGTGATAGTGAGGTTCCGGTCTGGAGTTTAACCAACATTGCTGGAACAAAAATAGAAAACTACTGTCCGATCTGTAATAAAGACTGTCAGGATAAGGAAAACAGTCTTGAAGATATAAGTTATCAGGTTAAAAACGCTGCTTATGAGATAATTGAGAAAAAAGGTGCTACATTTTATGCAGTAGCTTTAGCAGTATCGAGAATTGCAAGAGCTATCTTGAGAGATGAAAATGCAGTATTAACAGTTTCATCATTGATGGAAGGATATTATGGAGTTGAAGACATAAGTTTAAGTCTGCCAACTTTAATTAATTCTAATGGAATTGAAAGAGTTTTAGAACTACCACTGGCCGAAAATGAAGAAAAAGCATTTAAAGAATCTGCTGAACATTTAAAAGAGAACTTTGAAAAATTAGAAGTTTAATATCGGTACCGGGTACCTGGAAAAATTTCTCAAGTACCCGGTACTTTTATTTTTTTATATCCCAATATCTTAAGTAAACTTAAGATATGAGATATAAAAGAAAGAATTTATGATAATTGATTTCAGCCAATATTTAATAGAATAATTTACTCTGATAATAAAACTTCGTAAAATAATAATTTTACGAAGTTTTTACTTAAAAAAAGAGATTTCCGCTAAAATGAGCTAAAATCAGCAATTTTTATCTATAATGAGCACTTTTCCTAAAGCCTCATAAATTAAAAAGCTGATCAAATCCCCATTCCAGCGAAAACTTTTTGCTTCTAGAGCCTCTGCTTTTTGGAGACTCTACTTAATTTAAAATATATGTTTTATTTATTCTATTATTCTTCTTTATAAACTGAGACAACTTCTCCATAATAAAATGTGTGCATATCTTTATCTGGATAGTTTTTTTCTAATATATTCTGATCCAAATTTTCTTTCAGCATATCCTGCTGATATTTAATCTTACAGATAAAATGAAGATCATTTCCCTTGATAATCGGAACTTCAGATTCTTCGACCTCTGCCAGCTCTAAATTTAATTCTTCAATTTTATCATAATCTCTGCCTGACTTAGTTCCACAAAACTGCAGCTCTTTTTTTAACTGGCCATTTAATGGTACACTGACTGTAAAATAATCGCTATCTTCTATAAGCTGATGTGTGTGGCGTGATTTTCTGACTGGAGCCATTAAAATATTTTGATTCCAAATAAAACCTGCAGTTCCCCAGCCCATTGTCATTGTGTTTACTTCACCGTCATTTTTAGTTGTTAAAAATACTCCTTGGGGCAGAATCTCATTATAATCATTTAATACCTGATTAAAATCTACTTTTTTCATTTTTATTCACCTCTGCTTAAATATTATAATAAGGAATTACGGCTGCCACATCAAAACCATCCGGAATGGCGAACATGTCCATTATTTTTTTCC
>NZ_QBLR01000358.1:0-3263 GCF_003070835.1 Halanaerobium sp.
CACAAAGGTGGTTATTTCTAATTGAGATAACCATCTTTATTATATTAAGGGGGAGATTTTAACATGGCACATTTAAGAAAAAGAGGAAGAAAGAAGTGGCAAATTGTAATAGAACTAGATCGTGATCCTGTTACTGGAGAGAGAAAGAGAAAGTATAAAACTTATAATGGAACTAAAAGAGAAGCAGAAAATAAAATGGCAGAATTAATACAAAAATATAAAGATGGAAATAACGCAGATAAATATTCAGAAATGAAAATGAAAAAATTAATGAGAAAATATATAAATAATCATCAACATAATGTAGCGACCAGGACAGCTGACAGATATCGGCGGATAATAAAAAATCATTTGGAACCGGCCTTTGGAGAAATGCTGATAAAAAAAGTTAAACCAATGCATATTGAATCATATCAAACGCAGAAACTTAATAGTGGTAGAATTAATGGCGGAGGTTTATCATCCTCAACAGTAAGAATGCATCATAACTTACTTAATTCAATTTTTGAATATGCACAGAGATTGGAGATTATTGAAAGAAATCCTGTGAGTTTAATATCACTACCCAAAAAGAAAAAATCAAAGCATAAATTTTTAAGCAGAGAAGAATTAAATCAAATATTAGATTATTCTGAAGGATTATGGATTCATGATTATATATTAGTGGCTGTTTCAACTGGTATGAGGCGAGGAGAAATGATTGGTTTAGAATGGGAAAATGTAGATCTAAAGAATAAAAAGATATCTGTAGTCCAAGCATTAAAAAGAACTTCTCAGGGAATTGAGTTATCAGAGCCTAAAACTAAGTCATCTGTTAGGAGTATATCAATAACAGATAATACAGTGGCTATATTAAGGAAAATAAAATCAGAGCAAGAAAAGAATAAACTAAATATGGGCGATAATTATAATGATAGATTTGACTTTGTATTTTGTGAAAAGAACGGTAGGTATTGCAATCCTAATACTGTAACTAGAAGATTTAAAAGAGTTGTAGAGGCAATTGGATTAGAAGAAATTAAATTACACGATTTACGCCACACTATGGCCAGTTTTTTAATAAAGATTGCAAATCCTAAAGTTGTACAAGAAAGATTAGGTCATTCCTCAATTTCCATGACTATGGATTTATACTCTCATCTGAGTGATGATCTACAACAAAAAGCTGCTGATGATTTATCAGAATTCATTAACCAAAATAATACATTAAAAGAAAATAATTTAGTTAAAATGTACTATTAAAATAGATTTGGGCGGCAAAATGGAGGCAGAGATAAAAATTGAGAAAATATCAAAAATACAAAAACCCCCAAGAAACCTGAATTACCAGGCAAAACTTGGGGGTGAATTATCTTATTAAATTAAAATGGTGCCGAAGGAGGGATTCGAACCCTCACAGGCAAAGATGCCCACAGCGCCCTCAACGCTGTGCGTCTGCCAGTTCCGCCACTTCGGCATCAACAATTATAAATTATACCATAAAAAATTGCTTTGTCAACAAATTTTTGCAAATAAATCTTTCAAAATTGAAATAAATAAAATTTAGAATTTTTAAAATGACAAAGAAATCACTTTAATGCAGGAATTGAGCTCATAATCACGAATATTATGAATATAAGGGAATAGGGAGGCAATAACATTGGCAGAAAAAAATACAAATGACAATCAAAAATCAAATAAGAAACATAAATGGATAGGAATTTTCCTGATAGCGTTACTTTTATTATTTATCGGTCTGGCCGGTTATTATTTAGAGAGAGACTTAGAGCCGGTTCCGGACAATCAAATTGAAGATGAAGAAGTTATTGAAGAGGAAAGTGGCAGCCCTGATGTTGGACCTGAACTGCAAGAAGAACAGGACGAAGAGGCTGCGACAGAAGAAAGAACAGAAGATAATGAACAAATTTCAGATACTGAAGAAACTGCAGCAGAAGATGGGCAGGAAATAGAAGCAGGAGATGAAGTTGGAGTCCCGGAGAATGGCGAAGCTGCTTCTGAAGCAGAGCCTGATGCTGAGAAGACAAAGGATACTGAAGTAGCTGAAGCAGAGCCTGATCAAAGCTTAAGAGACAGAGATGCTGATAGTGAAACTGATCAAGCTGATGAGAGCTTTCAAATAGAAAGTTCTGACAAAGAAGAGGAATCTGCTGCAGAAACCGAAGCAGAAAGTGCAGAAGCAGACAGTGAAAAAATTGAAAAACAGGATTCGGGAAATGCAGAAAGAGCAGAAAGTGATTTGGAAGCTGTAACTGAAGCAGAGCCGAGCGAAGATCTTTCTGAAACAGAAACAAAAACTGAGTCAGATGTTGAGCAGGGTGTTGAGGAGGAAATTGAAGACCCCTCTTTAATAGATCGAATTCTTTCGATACTGGGGCTGGCCGAAAGTGATTTCACTCAGGATTTAAATATTTTAGTAGTCGGGCTTGATGATGAAGAAAGTGTGGCAATTGGCAGTATTGAAGCAGACTCAATAATGCTTGCCAAATTAAGACCGGAAGCCAATAAAATGCAGATTGAACATATTGATGAAGATACAGTATATAAGGGAGAGCTGCTGCGGGAATATCACGATGGAGATATTCAACCGGCTGTTGAGGAACTGAGCGGAACTAATGTTGATTATCATGTTTATATAAATTATCTGGGTTTTGAAAAGGTGATAGATGAGCTTGGTGGTGTTCAGATTACTCTTGAACAGGAGGTAGTGGTTCCAGGTTTAGGTCTTAATTTAAAAGCAGGAGATAATTTGTTATCCGGCAAAGAAGCTTTAAATTTTGTCCGCTGGCGGGATTCCGATTCTATAGATCGCTTTAAGAGGCAGAAACTCCTAATTAATTCTGTGATGACTAAATTAAAATCAAATAATATATTCTTTAATGTCAAAGATCTCTATAATACAATAGTTGAAAGTTATAATTCAATTGAAACAGATATTAATCCTGTTCTGGCAGCAGAGATTTTTAATTATCTCAGAGAAAGCAGGGAACTGGAGCTAGAGTATATTGAATAGAATAGCAAAATTAAGCTATTAAGAAAAAATTATCTGCAGTCGATTTTTTAAGTATTTAGTAGTATATTTAACATAAAATAATTTAATTACTTGTAACAGGCTATATTTAATTTTGACTTAAAGTGGCTTTTTATATATACTAGTTATTGCTGACGCGGTAATTATGCTTTTGATTACTGCAGATGGGCGAATAGCTCAGTTGGGAGAGCACCTGCCTTACAAGCAGGGGGTCACAGGTTCGAGCCCTGTTTCG
>NZ_QBLR01000359.1:0-3249 GCF_003070835.1 Halanaerobium sp.
GAATGTCTGGATTGATGAATATCAAAATAAAGAACGTGATCCAGAAGCAATCGCTGAAGAATGGATTGCAAATAACTTAGATATTGTTAACCAGTGGGTTTTTGGAGTGGAAAGTACTGATGGTCGAATGGGAAGAAAGGTAATAGCTGAAATTGTAAATAACTAAGTCAGATTAATAAGAAAATATCATTATAAAAATATAAAGTAGCGATCAATAAGTAAAGCTGGTGGTGTCAATTAAATTTGGTGCCGCCAGTTAAAATTTAAAAGGGATGGTGATTATTATTAATAGTATTCTTGAACTTTTAACTACCAAAATTCCTCTGGGAAACTGGGTAGAAAACTTTGTTAATTTTTTGATCAATAATTTTAGTGGACCTTTAAATGGATTTTCATCTTTTATAGAATTTATTGTAAGCGGAATAGAGTCAATACTTGCTTTTCCGCATCCTCTGGTATTAATTGCACTCTTTGCAGCTGCAGCCTGGAAGCTTAAGGGGAAAAAGATGGCAGTATTTGTTGCGGTTGGTCTATCACTAGTTTTAAATCTAGGGATGTGGGAACCCTTAGTTATAACTCTAGCCTCTATAATTACTTCTGTTTTAATTGCGCTGGTTATCGGGATTCCAATTGGAATTATTAAGGCTCATAATAAAGCTGTAGATTTAATTAGTCGACCGATTCTGGACTTTATGCAGACGATTCCACCTTTTGTTTATTTAATTCCTGCTTTGATGTTCTTTGGTCTTGGTAATGTATCAGGAGTGATTGCAACTGTAGTTTTTGCAATTGCACCACCTATCAGATTAACTTATCTGGGAATAAAACAGGTAGATGAAGAGTTAGAAGAAGCCGGTCATGCTTTTGGAGCAAACTGGTGGCAGATTTTATTTAAAATTGAACTTCCAGGAGCTATGCCTTCAATTATGATGGGAATCAATCAGTGTATTATGCTTTCTCTATCTATGGTAGTTATTGCAGCTATGATTGGAGCTGGAGGACTTGGCAAACCAGTTCTCAGATCACTAAATGTTGTTGATATTGGACTTGGTTTTGAAGCCGGTCTTGGAGTTGTAATTATAGCAATGGTACTGGATAGAATGTTTGGAAGAGATTCGTAATAAAAAATTCATTTCATTATAATAATTAATCTTCAAAGAGAATGAGAAGATAAATTTTGCAGCAGATAGATAAAAATCCCGCTCAAGGCAGTAAAATGCCCGGCGGGATTTTGTTATATCAATTTATTTATAGTAGTAAAATAGTTATGCTTACTAAATTAAACTACACCCTGATCTAACATTGCATTGGCAACTTTTAAGAAACCGGCAATATTTGCACCTGCTACCAGATCACCTTCCAGGCCATATTCAGCAGCAGCTGCACTGGTATCTTTATAAATATTGACCATAATCTTCTGCAGTTCCTGATCAACCTTATCAAAAGTCCATTCATCAAACATGGCATTTTGAGTCATCTCTATAGCAGATGTTGCAACTCCACCAGCATTAGCGGCTTTACCAGGAATATAGAAGAGATCATTATTTTTAACTATTTTAATTGCTTCTGGAGTTAATGGCATATTTGCACCTTCACTAATTGCAATTACTCCGTTATCAATTAATTTCTGTACTCCTACTGCATCCATTTCATTTTGAGTGGCACAGGGAAGAGCAATATCACAATCAATAGACCAGATATTACTATAATCTTCAGAGTAAACTGCCTCAGGATATTCTTCAAGATATTCTTTAATTCTACCGCGGTTAACTTCCTTAATTTCTTTAATCAGCTCAAGATCAATTCCTGTTTCATCATATAAATAACCGGAAGAATCACTCATTGCCACAACTTTTGCACCCAGCTGGGTAACTTTTTCATTGGCATAAATTGCAACATTACCAGAGCCTGAAATAACAACTTTCTTATTATTTAAAGATAAATCATTTTCTTTAAGCATTTCTTCTAATATGTAGACCAGACCATAACCTGTGGCTTCAGTCCGAACCAGACTTCCACCCCAGTCCAGACCTTTACCGGTTAATACTCCAGCTTCATATCTATTTTTAATTCTCTTATATTGCCCAAAGAGATAACCGATTTCTCTACCACCAACACCAATATCACCGGCAGGAACATCAGTCTTATCTCCAATATGGCGGGCTAGTTCTGTCATAAAGCTCTGACAGAAACGCATAACTTCCTGATCAGATTTACCTTTAGGATCAAAGTCACTACCACCTTTACCTCCACCAATCGGGCGACCTGTTAAGGCATTTTTAAAAATCTGTTCAAAACCCAGGAATTTTACTATACCTGTATATACAGAAGGATGAAATCTTAATCCACCTTTATAAGGACCAAGGGCTGAGTTAAATTCAATTCTAAAACCGCGATTAACCTGAATCTGACCCTGATCATCAACCCAGGGAACACGGAAAATAATCTGCCTTTCCGGCTCGACCAGCCTTTCTAAAATACCATTTTCCTCATATTCCGGATGTTTTTCAAAAACTGGATTCAATGACTCCAAAACTTCCTCGACAGCCTGATGGAATTCAACTTCACCAGGGTTTCTGTCTTTTACCATTTTTAAAACTCGTTCAGTATAATTGCTCAAACTTCTCACTCCTCAAAAAATTTTATAACATTAAACCATTACAAATTAATCTTAATATATAATTCACTTAAAATCAATTAAAAAGCTAAAGTTTTAGTTGTATACATGGATACTTGGCTATTTTTGAACTATAATAGAATTTACAAAATTATTATATTTACTAAAAATCTATTGAGATGAATTATCATTAAATTCTTGACAAGCTTTCTTCTATTATATATACTTAAACAAAGTAAAAACATAATAAATTTTAATAGGAAAATGCCTCATCAGATTCGATGAGGTAGAGGCGCGAATTTAGATTAGTATTTTTCAACTTCAGCTTAAACCGCTGTTGGGAAAGAAAGGCTGATTCGCCGAAGTTTTCAGTCAGGGTTTAATGGCTGTCTGCTGGGTCTGTATAAAAAATATGCAGAACTGTCATTAGTAGTTTAGTCCAGACTGCTGATGTTGAGCTATCTCAAAAGATGGAAGAGGTGATTTCTCTGATTAAGTATTTAACTCAGCGATTTCGCTGAGTTTTTGTTATATATAGATATTTTTCTTTTAATGAGAAGTTATGATAAAATAATTTTAGAACTAAAATTTTTAAAAATGGAGTAGATTTATGAAAACAATAACTATACCTG
>NZ_QBLR01000036.1:0-23589 GCF_003070835.1 Halanaerobium sp.
GTTATTAATAAAAGATAATTTAGATAAACTGGAATAATAAAGGAGTTATTGATAATTTAAATGGAAAATGAAAAGAAAAACTTAAGTACAGAAAACCATGGTGAAAAATTAGAAAATCCAAGAGATCAGTTTATGGTAATCTCAAAAGATGATATGCGTAAAAGAGGCTGGGAAAAGCTCGATTTTATTATTATAAGTGGGGACGCTTATATTGATCATCCATCATTTGGAACTGCAATAATTGCTCGGGTATTAGAAGATGCTGGTTTTAAAGTTGGGATTATTGCTCAGCCAGATTGGAGATCTACAGCTGACTTTAAAAGGTTGGGAGAACCTAAATATGGATTTTTAGTTAGTTCAGGTAATATGGATTCGATGGTCAATCATTATTCAGTGTCTAAAAATAGACGTAAATACGATAACTATTCTCCGGGAGGAGAAAGCGGTCATCGACCTGATCGAGCAACTATAGTTTACAGCAACCGACTTCGGGAGGCTTATGGAGATATTCCAATAATTATTGGTGGTATTGAAGCCAGTTTGAGACGCTTTGCCTATTATGATTACTGGGATGATAGTGTGCGGCGCTCTCTACTTTTTGATAGTAGAGCTGATCTTTTAGTTTATGGAATGGGCGAGAAGCAAATTTTAAAAATTGCAGAAAATTTGGAAGCTGGTCTAGATATAAAATATATTAATTATTTGCCCGGAACAGCTTTTATTGCAGACGAATTAGAATCGCTCTATGACTATGAATTACTACCTTCCTATGAAGAAGTTAAAAATAACAAAAAGCAGTATGCATATGCTTATAAAATAGAATATTTAGAACAGGATCCGATTCGAGGACAGCAGCTGGTGCAAAAACATGGAAATCGCTATTTAGTTCAGAATCCACCAGTAGAACCGTTAAATCAAGAAGAACTGGACCATGTCTATTCCCTGCCATATCAGAGAAACTATCATCCGATGTATGAAAGAGCTGGTGGAGTGCCGGCAATCAAAGAGGTTAAATTCAGTCTGGTTAGTTCACGCGGTTGTTTTGGTGCCTGTTCCTTTTGTGCAATATCTTTTCATCAAGGAAAAATGATGACATCCCGCAGCAAAGAGTCATTAATTAAAGAGGCTGAGAAAATAATCTCGATGGATGATTTTAAAGGTTATATCCATGATGTAGGTGGTCCGACAGCTAATTTCCGTAAGCCATCATGCACTGATCAGCTTTCGCGCGGAATGTGTAAGGGTAAAGAATGTATGTTTCCTTCCCCTTGTAGCAAATTAGAAGTTGATCACGAGGAATATTTTGAGATTCTAAGGGAGTTAAGAAAATTGTCTGGTGTTAAAAAAGTATTTATCCGTTCGGGTATTCGCTTTGATTACCTACTAGAAGATCAAGAAAGTCGTAAATATTTAAAAGAATTAGCTGCAAATCATGTTAGTGGTCAGCTTAAAGTCGCTCCAGAACATGTTTCAGATAATGTTTTAAGTTATATGGGCAAGCCAGGGATAGAGGTTTTTGATAAATTTAGAAGGGCTTTTTATCAAGTTAATGAAGAAATTGGGCTGGAACAGTATTTAATTCCCTACTTTATTTCGAGCCATCCGGGTAGCCGCCTGGAAGATGCGGTTGAACTAGCAGAATATTTAAGGGATATTAACCATCACCCCGACCAGGTTCAGGATTTTTATCCAACCCCTGGTACAATGGCGACTGCAATGTATTATAGTGGTTATGATCCACGAAGTATGGAAGAGGTCTATGTGGCTAAATCTGCTGAAGCGAAAAAAATGCAGAGAGCACTGCTGCAGTATCATAAAAAGGAAAACCAGCAGATAGTTAGAAAAGCCTTGAAAATGGCTGGACGCAAAGATTTAATTGGTTATGACAAAAAATCACTGGTACAGCCAACCCATTAAGAAGGAGGGTTTTTAATGTCAACAGTAAGCACAGACGATAAATACAACTTACTAATAGATAATTTGAAAAAGATACAACCATTTGTAATCGCTTTTTCAGGTGGTGTGGACAGCACATTTTTGACTGCTGCTGCCAAAGAAGCTGGAGTTGAATTTGAGGCTGTGACAGTTAATACTCCCTTTGTGCCGGATAGAGAAATCAAAGAAGCTGAAGGACTGGTGCAAAAATTAAAATTTCAGCATCACCAGCTTAAAATTAAGTTGGATAATTTGGGAAAAGCCGTAGAAAATAATGCTGAGCGTTGTTATTACTGTAAAAAAGTAATTTTTGATCAAATTTTAGATTATGCTGACGGCAGAACAGTGGTTGAAGGTTCTAATCTTGATGATACTGGAGATTACAGGCCGGGGCGTAAGGCATTAAAAGAGCTGGAAGTTGAAAGTCCGCTGCTTCAAGCTCAACTGACTAAAAAAGAAATTAGAATGCTTTCAAAAAAATTGGGCTTAAGCACCTGGGATAAACCAAGTCTTTCCTGTCTGGCTACCCGGGTTTCCTATGATAATCAGATTACAGCTGAGAGGTTAGAAAAAATAGAATTAGCCGAAGAATTACTTCGTTTAAATGGATTTCACCAGTTTAGAGTAAGAGATCATAATAATTTGGCTCGCATAGAATTATCTGAAACTGATCGAGAGAAAATTTTAGATTTAAATTTGATGGATAAATTGTCTGATAAATTACAGCAATTAGGATTTCAGTATGTTACCTTAGACTTAACAGCTTATAAAAGTGGGAGTATGAATAAGGAAATTCTGGAGGCTAAAGATGAATAAAGAAGATATTACATCAATTTTAAAAAAAGTAAAAAGTGGTGAAATCGAGGTGGAAGCTGCAGCGTCATCTCTAAAAGACCTTCCATTTAAGGATTTGGGTTTTGCTAAAGTAGATAATCACCGCAGTCTGCGCAATGGTTTTCCTGAGGTTATTTACTGTGAGGGGAAATCTTTAGATGAGATTGAAGGTATAGTTAAAGAAATGTTAAAACATGAAAATAATATTTTAGCAAGCAGGGCCAGTCAAGAAATTTATCAGCGGATTAAAGAAATTGCACCAGAGGCAGTTTATCATGAGCGGCCGAGAATGATTTTTATAGAAAAGCAGAAGCTAGAAAAAACTAAGAGTAAAATTTTAGTTGTCAGTGGTGGAACCTCAGATATTCCAGTGGCTGAAGAAGCAGTAATTACTGCTGAAGCTCTGGGAAATTCAGTTGAGAGGCTCTATGATGTCGGTGTGGCCGGAATTCACCGCCTGCTTGGAAATCTTGATATTTTAAATGATGCCGAAGTAATTATAACAGTAGCCGGAATGGAAGGTGCTCTGGCCAGTGTAGTTGGTGGGCTGGTTGATAAACCGGTAATTGCTGTTCCAACCAGTGTTGGTTATGGCGCCAATTTTGGTGGAGTTTCAGCTCTTTTAACAATGCTCAACAGTTGTGCCAGCGGTATTGGAGTAGTCAATATAGATAATGGATTTGGTGCTGCTTATTTAGCCAGTACAATTAACTTACAGATAGAAAAAGCCAGGAAGGAAGGATAAGATGGAAAATATATTGTATTTTGATATAAAATCCGGGATCAGTGGAGATATGACAATTGCTTCTTTACTTGATCTGGGAGTAGATCAGGATAAATTTTTAAAAGAATTAAAGAAGTTAAATCTTGGCGGTTATGAAATTAAAATTTCAACTGTGCAGAAAAATGGAATTACAGCAACTGATTTTAAAGTGGTTTTAGAAAATGAAACACATCCAGATAATGTAGAAACTGATCATCATGATCATAATCATTCTGCAGGGTCTCATGAGCATCAGCATGAAGGTGGTTGTAAAGGCTGCGGCAAACACGATCACAGTGCGGCTGAACACAGTCATTCTCACCATGAACACAGCCATTCTTACCATGAACACAGCCACGAAGAAGGACATTCTCACAGCCATAGTAGTGATCATGTTCATCGCAATTTTAATGATATTAAGGAATTAATCAATCAGAGTGATTTAAGTCAGCAGGTTAAAGATTTAAGTATCGATATTTTTGTTAAAGTAGCAGAAGCTGAGGCAAAAGTTCACAATAAAGAAATCACCGAAGTTCATTTCCACGAAGTAGGAGCTGTTGATTCTATAGTAGATATTGTGGGAGCTGCGATTTTAATTGAAATGATCAATCCAGATCATATTTATTCTTCTGCTGTGCCGTTAGGAACAGGATTTGTAGATGCTGCTCACGGAAGGATACCAGTTCCAGCTCCAGCAACAATTGAAATTTTAAAAGATGTGCCAGTTTATTCTACAGGAGTTAGCGGGGAACTAGTAACACCAACAGGAGCTGCTATTATAAAAACTCTGGCAGAAGAATTTATAAAGATGCCTGAACTTAAAATATCAAAAATCGCCTATGGTGCCGGCAAAAAAGATTTTGAAATTACAAATCTGCTGCGGGTTTATCAAGCTAAAAAAAAAGTGAGAAAAAGTTACTGATCTTAGAAACTAATATTGACGATATGAGTGGAGAAATTTATTCTTATCTTTTTCCAATGTTATTAAATGCAGGTGCGAAAGATGTTTACTTAACAAATATTATGATGAAAAAAAATCGTCCAGCTCAAAAGCTATCAGTACTTATATCTGAAGCAAAAAGAAAGCAGATGGAAGAAATAATATTTAAAGAAACATCCACTTTAGGAATTAGATATCGAGAAGTTAAAAGAAGTTGTCTGCAGCGAAAATATTTCAAACTAAATTCCTCAATGGGAAGTGTTACAATTAAGGCTGCTTATTATAATAATGAACTAATTAAGTATTCGCCAGAATATGAAGAATGCAGTAAAATAGCAAAGGAAAAAAATATAAATCTACAGCAGGTCTATGATTTGATTAAAAAAGAAGCATCAGAAAAAATATTCTAATATTTAACTAAAGTGTCAGTTGTTTATTTAAATTGCAGCCGCTGGGTCGAAATTATTTTAAACTATATGTATCAACTTCATCAAAATTCTATGTTATAATAAAACTAATAAATTTTATTTATAGAGGAGGATTGAATTTATGCAGTGGCTTGATTTAAATGAGTCGACGAGTATTATACTTGACCAAATAATTCAAAAAATAAATGAAGGAGTAAATGTAGTTGATACGGATGGAAATATAATCTATGTTAATGAAAACTCTGCAAATTATGCAGATACTTCTATTGAAAATATGTTGGAAAAACATATTACAGAATTTTATCCAAATGCAGCAGTCTTGAAAGTAATAAATTTCAAAAAAAAGTATACTAATATTCATGTTGAAAATCCTGATGGCAGACATTTTATAGTTAATGCTTATCCTTTGATTATTGAGGGAGAGATCAAAGGTGGTTTGGCAATATTTAGAGATATCACTGAATTGAAAATGATGAATAGTAAAATAATTAATCTCCAGGAAAAATTAATTACCACATCTTCCTCAAATATTTTCAATGATTTTATTGGCAGCCATGGAAGTTTGAAAGAAGTAGTGAATAAGGCGTGTAAAGCAATGGGATCTCCCGGTGGACCAAGACACTCTATTTTATCTGGTGAAACTGGAACTGGGAAAACTTATTTGGCAAAATTAATGTTCCGCTTTGCTAAGAATATTGGGGTTTTAAAAGAAGATGCCCCTTTTGTCCATATTAACTGTGCTCAGTTTACTAACCCTGATATTGCAGCTTCCGAAATTTTTGGTTCTAAAAAAGGAAGTTTTACTGGTGCGTCCAATAAAAATGGATTGATTGAACAGGCCAATAAAGGTGTTCTGTTTCTGGATGAGGCACATGCTTTGAAAAATTATCAAAATCTTTTATTAAAGGTTATAGAAGAACAGAAGGTGCGCCGGATAGGCGGGGTAAAAGAAATACCGGTTGATATAATTGTGATAGCCGCTTCTACCAAAAATCTAGAAGAAAATTTACTGCCAGAATTATATCAACGCCTGGCTCAATATGAGCTTGTACTTCCTCCTTTTGATCAGCGCTCATATAGTGAAAAAGAAAGAATGTTTTTGCATTTCAAAGATGCATATAAAAAGTCAGCATTAGACAAATATGACTTCGATTTGGAAATTATGTTTGAACCTGAAGCAAGAGAAAAATTATTGAATGCCTCTTATAAAAGAAATGTGCGTCAATTTAAAAATGTAATTAATTATTCAATTGATAGTGCTACTCCTTTGATTAACAACTTATTAAATAATAAAAGATTGATGATTGTAGTTAAAAGTGAGCATATACCCGAAAGAATACTTAATGAAGGTCAAAACAATGATTATCAAGTAGACGAAAAAGAAGAAGCTAAATCTAATTCAGAAAATGTAGAAGAATTAATAAAGTTTTATCGTGAAAAGGGTTTCGGGGCAAGAAGAATAGCCAATCGTTTACAAGAACGTGGTATCGATTTAAAATATTATCAGATATCGTATCGCCTTAAAAAAATGGATCTATAGCTTATGAACTTAAAACTTTAATGATTTTGATGCTGATTATTAAAATAGAGATTGCAGCAGTGATTATAATGGCCATTACTGGGCTTTGATAACTTAAATGGGCACCAATTATGCCAATTAAGGCCCAGATTATTACCAAGGCAAAAGCTATATTTTTGTATTCAACAAGAATTTTAACTGCAATTGCTAAAGCCAATAGAATACCAATTATTGCTGCAATATTGAGAAAATTGGCAGGCCAGTTCTGATTAAAATAAACTAATAGGGCCATAAAATTAGCAATAGAAGCCACAGTAACCCAGCCAGTATACAGACTAAATGGGAGCTTTAAAGCCAGATATTCACTTAGAGAATAAAGCTGATACTGCTGCAGTCTTTTAAAGATTTGAAATAATTATAAAGGTAAAATTAAAATAACCAGCATTGAAAATGGAATTAGCAGATTATGCCAGAGAAAGAGCCAGGAGATATTAGCAAGTGAAGCAATAATAAAATAGGGACCTGTACTAAATTCATCATTAATTTTTCCACTGCCGAAAAAACGATAAATAATAAAAATGATTAATAGAGTATAAATTACTCCCCAAATCGAAAAGGTAAATCCGGCTGGGGTAAAAGGGTTTTGGTAAAGTGCGGAAACTTCACCACTGCCGAGATCATTAATCGGCAAATAATTGGCTATAAAGTTAACAAAAATAGTCAATGCCAGAAAAATTAAATTTGTAATTCTGAGACTAATTTTATTCTGCTGCATTAGCTGACCTCCTCCTGAACTTTTATTTAGAATTAAACTTGTTATATAAAACAGCAGCTGAAATAGCTGTTATTGGAATATTAATTGTAATTCTATATTTCTTTTTAATTTTTAAATCTCCTGCATAATATTTGTTAAATCAACACATTATCATGTTAAAGGATAAAAGAAATAATTTTAAAAAAATTCATAATTTTCCTTGTCAAATGATTTCTAAAGTAGTATAATTTAATTGAACCGACAGAAAGTGAGTAGCTGAGTTAACTATTAGGTCGGTGGTCGTATTTTGGAACAAAGTAGATGTGCAGCGAGTATGTTCCCTACAAAATTATTAAAGGGGGCATTACTAATGAAGAACATTTTTAAGCACAAGCGAACTCACAAAAGTCATGAGGATCAGGTGAAGTACAATACTAAGTCTGATGTTGAAGGACACGTAAAATTGAAAGATAGCGCCTTAATGGATTATTACATGATGGGTGGCTACTAAATTAAAAAGTAACAATAAAGATCCCGGGGTTAAAAGCTCCGGGCTTTTGTTGTTTAGGCCATTTTCTCGAAATTTTAAATCTGCGGAATTTCTGCTGCCGCAGGCTTATCTTTGACTTTTAAAAAAACTACTGCTATAATTAATTTTGGAAGCGATTCCAAAAGAGAAAAACTAAAGGTGTAATAATTAAAGAAAATGAAAGGATATAATTAGTTATGGCAAAAAATAAAATAAACATTTATGATGTTGCAGAAAAAGCTGGAGTCGGGATTGGTACGGTTTCAAGAGTTCTTAATAAAAGTAATAAAGTTAAAGAAAAAACCAGAGCTAAGGTTCTTAAAGTGATTGAAGAATTAAATTATAGACCTAATCGCTCAGCTCAAAATTTGGCACGGCAGAAAACTAATGCAGTAGCGGTGATCTTACCAACCTTTGTTGATCACTTTTTTGTCGAAGTTTTAAAAGGTATCCAGGGTGCTTTAGAAAAAGAAGATATTGATTTAATTCTACATAAAGTTTCTTACAGTGAAAATATGATTGATAAAATTTTAGATATTATTCAGAGTAAAACAGTTGATGGAATAGTTGCAGTGACAATGGGGATTTCTGATCATCAATATGATCTGCTTTTGGATTCTGAAATTCCAATTGTGCTTGCTGATGAAAAAAGTAGTGATTTTCACTCAATTTATTTAAATGATATTTTGGGAGCTGAAATGGCTGTTGACTATTTGATTCAGGCCGGACATCAAAGATTAGCTTTTATAGATGGTGAGAAAGATACTCAGGCTGCTAAAAATCGTCTGGAAGGGCTCAGAAATTCATTAGAAAAAAACAATTTAACTATCGCTCCAGAATTATTAAAGTTCTGCCCCTTCAAAATTAGTGAGGGCTTTAGACTGATGCAGGAAATATTGAAAATGCCAGAGAAAGATTGGCCAACCGCTGTTTTTGCAGCTTCTGATAATCAGGCAATTGGTGTTTTAGAAGCGATGGAAGAAAAAGGGCTTCAGGCCCCAAATGATATCGCTGTAATTGGCTATGACAATATTGAGTTAGCTAAATATTTAAAAATAACAACAATCAGTCAGCCAATGTATGAGCTTGGTTATTTAGCAATTGAGGTTTTATTAAAAGCGATTAATGGTGAGATAACCGGGAAATATCAGCAGGAATTAGATTTAGAACTTATAAAAAGAGAGACAGCTTAGAATAGTTTTATGAAATTTTGAGCTAAGATTTAATTATTGAAGAAAGCTGCGGGATAAAATATGACTAAAAAGAATAAAAGGTATTTGCTGATTACACTTATTTATATAGCCTTTATTTCCCTCGGACTTCCCGATGGCTTATTGGGAGTCGCCTGGCCTGAAATGAGGACAAGTTTTTCATTACCTCTAGATGCCTTAGGAATTATTTTAATTGGCTCAACCACAGGTTATTTGATTTCTAGTTTTTTAAACGGATTTTTCATGAAAAAAATTGGAGTTGCAGTTTTGCTAGCAGTGAGCTGTTTGGCCACAGGTTCAGCACTGATTGCTTATACACTTGTTCCCTGGTGGTGGCTGATACCTTTATTAGCAGTTTTAGCAGGAATGGGTGGGGGTGCGATAGATGCAGCTTTAAACACCTATGTCGAAAGGAATTTCAATGAAGGACTAATGCAGTGGCTTCATGCTAGTTTTGGTATTGGAATTACTATTGGACCGATTATTATGGCAAATGCTATAAAATGTTCAGGCAGCTGGAGAACTGGTTATATAATAGTGGGTGTGGCCCAATTATTATTAGCTCTTATTTTTTTAATGACCCTCTCGCTCTGGAAAGTTCAAAAAGACCAAGCTGAACCAAAGGCTGAGGAAAATAAAAAGAAGAAAAAAGACTTTAAACTGCTGCAGACAATAACTTATTTACCCGCCTTTTTAAGTGTTATTCTATTTTTTCTATATACGGGTATTGAGATGTCTCTTGGACACTGGATCTATACTTTATTGACAGAGTCAAGAAAAATCAGTAACTCAACTGCAGGTTTTTGGGTTAGTGTTTACTGGGGTTCATTTACAGTTGGTAGAATATTAGCAGGATTTTTAGCATATAAATTTTTGAGCAGGAAAATTGCAAAATACGCAGCAGCTTTAGGACTTTTTGGCAGTGTTTTGATTGCTCTAAATATTTCTCAATATTTATCCTTATTTGGAATAGCAGTTACCGGTTTGGCTATTGCACCAATTTTTCCAGCTCTGATTTCCAGTACTTCTTATCGGGTGGGACAGGAACATACAGCAAATACAATTGGAATGCAGATCTCGGCTGCTGGCCTTGGTGGTGCTTTGCTGCCGGGCTTGGCTGGAGTTTTAGCTAGAAATTTTTCTTTAGAGTTGATCCCGCTTTTTGTCAGCAGTCTATTTATTTTGTTTTTAAGTATTAACTATTTAATCAAAAATATAAAAAATAAAGAACGCTTAACTAAAAAAATTTAAATTGGAGGGCTCAAGATGAATAAAAAATGGTGGAAAGAAGCAGTAATATATCAGGTCTATCCCCGCAGCTTTAATGATAGTAATAATGATGGAATTGGGGATTTAAGAGGAGTTATTGAAAAAGTTGATTATTTAAATGAACTAGGTGTAGATGCCGTCTGGTTAAACCCGGTCTATAAATCACCTAATGATGATAATGGCTATGATATTAGTGATTATAAGGATATTATGGATGAGTTTGGTACAATGGCAGACTTAGAAGAACTAATGGAGCTGCTGCATGAAAGAGATATTAAGTTAATTATGGATTTAGTGATTAATCACAGCTCAGATGAGCATCAGTGGTTCCAAGAGTCACGAAAAAGCAAGAATAACCCCTATCGAGATTATTATATTTGGAAAGATGGTAAAAATGGTGGGCCACCTAATAACTGGAAATCATTTTTTGGCGGTTCAGCCTGGCAATATGATGATAAAACTGATCAATATTATCTGCATTTATTTTCAAAAAAACAGCCAGATTTGAACTGGGAAAACCCCAAAGTGAGAGAAGAACTTTACAATATAATTAATTGGTGGTTGGATAAAGGGATCGATGGTTTTAGATTAGATGTGATAAATTTAATTTCAAAAGATCAACGCTTTCTTGATGGAGAAGAAACTGGCCTTACTGGACATGAATATTTTGCAAATGGTCCTCGCGTTCATGAATTTATTCAAGAGATGGGCGAGAAGACATATAATAATTTTGATGTTATGACTGTAGGTGAAACTCCTTTTGTAGATAAAGATGAGGTATTAAATTTTGTTAAAGAAGAGAGACAAGAATTTTCGATGATTATTCCTTTTGAACATGTGGAATTAGATAATCAAGAAGAATGGGAAAAAATCACAGATTGGGAATTAAAAGAATTAAAAGATCTGATGAGCGATTGGCAGTATAAATTACAGGAAAATAATGGGTGGACCAGTTTGTATTTTTGCAATCATGATCAGCCAAGGATTGTTTCTCGCTATGGTGATGATGGGAAGTATCGTAAAGAATCAGCCAAGATGCTGGGAACTATGCTGCATACATTAAGAGGAACTCCTTTTATTTATCAAGGAGAAGAAATTGGGATGACAAATATTAATTTTGAGTCTTTAAATGACTTTGATGATATTGAAACTAGGGGTTATATTAATGAAGTTCAGGCAAAAGGAGAACTAAGTGAGTCAGAGATTTTAAAGATTGCAAATTATCGAACGAGAGATAATGCACGAACCCCCATGCATTGGGATGATAGTGAATATGGCGGATTTTCTAAAGTTGAGCCCTGGTTGAAAATGAATAAAAGCTATTCCGAAATAAATGTTGAAAAAGATATTGCTTCTGAGGATTCAATTTTTAAATATTATCAAAAAATGATTTCTCTTCGCAAAAAATATCCAGTATTTGCCTATGGGAAATATGATATTTTGTTAGAAAAAGATCAAAATATCTATGCTTATAGGAGGTTAGGAGAAGAAAATAATCTGCTTGTGCTTTTAAACTTTAGTGGAAAGAGCGTTGAATATAATTTAAGTTCAGAACTAAAAATTGAATCTGCCGAGTTGATATTAAATAATTATCAAGAGCAGGTTAGCTTTACCTTAGAAGACCGCTTAAGACCTTATGAAGCTCGTGTTTATCTGTATTAACAATATTTAATTAACAAATTAAGGGTATTAAAACTTTTTGTGCTTGACTTTAAAATAAAAAGCATATATTATTAATGTACGAATAGTCGCACAACTCCGAGTGTAATCAAGCTAAGACGAAAAGTTATGCTAATTGCACCGATAGGGTTTGAAAGGAAACTTTTGAGCCTCCCGGAATGGAAAGGAGTGAGTACATTGGATTATATTAGTCTTAATCCGCCCTAAAACTTCCGGTTATAAAGCCGGAAGTTATTTTTTTGACTACTATTTTAAAGGTTGAGAACATAATTAGATATGTACCGACAAAATATATTCAAATAAAAATGGGGGATTACTATGTCAATTAAGAAAATTTTATTAACCGTACTTATTTTTATGCTGATCTTTACAACAGCTGCAGCTGCTCAGGAAGTATTAACAATGGCTACTACAACCAGCACTGAAAATTCAGGCCTATTAGCAGAACTGCTGCCGCCTTTTGAGGAGAAGTTTGATGTAAGAGTAGACGTTGTAGCAGTAGGGACAGGGGCAGCTATTGAGCTGGGCCGTAATGGGGATGCTGACATTATTTTTGTTCATGCTCGAGCTGCAGAAGACGAATTTGTAGCTAATGGCTATGGAGTTAACAGAAGAGATGTAATGTATAATGATTTCGTTATTTTAGGACCAGCATCTGATCCAGCTGGAATTAGAGATACAGAAACTGCTGTTGAGGCTTTCCAAAAAATTAAGGCTGAGGGAGCAGAATTTGTTTCTCGAGGTGATGATTCTGGTACAAATAAAAAAGAATTATCTATCTGGGATAATGCCGGTATTAATCCTGATGGCAGCTGGTATCTAGAAAGCGGCCAGGGAATGGGCCCCAGCATCAATATGGCGAATGAGCGTCAGGCCTATATTTTAGCTGACCGCGGCACATTTTTAGCTTACAGTGGAGATATCGAGCTGGAAATAGTAAACAGTGGAGATCCTGAACTCTTTAATCCGTATGGAATTATTCCTATTAATCCCGCTCATCATACTCATGTTAATTATCAAATTGCAATGGCCTTTACTGGATATTTAACTTCTCAGCAGGGCCAGAATATAATTAATAGCTATATGCAGTACGGGGAACAACTATTTTATACTTCAGCAATTGATGCAGAAGATTTAGTCGAATAAAAGCAACTCAATAAATTTTAGCTGGCTGCATATTTATATATGCAGCTGGCTTAATCTATTTACAATCAGGAGGAAAAATGTGGACTATTATACTGGTGCAATACTGAGAGCCTTACAGTTAATTTTTACTTTAGATTCAGAGCTTATACAAGTTGTTACAACTTCACTTAAAATTTCAATCTCATCAACATTTATTGCTTCAATTATCTCTATTCCACTTGCAATTTTAATTGCCAGGAATAAATTTAAGACAAAAAAGTTTATTAATATTATTTTAAATACAATGCTCAGTCTGCCGACAGTTGTAGTTGGTATTTTTGTTTATTCATTAATCTCCAGAAGGGGAGTTTTGGGAGAATTTGATTTACTCTTTACCCCGCTTGGAATTATAATTGGACAGGTAATCTTAATTATCCCTTTAATAACAGCTTTGGTTCGAAATGTTATCTTTTCAATGGATGAAAAATTATATAAAACAGCAACTTCAATGGGAGCCAGCCGCAGTCAGAAATTTAAACTTTTAATTTTAGAAGCTAGATACGGAATTATTGGAGCTGTAATTGCTGGATTTGGCAGAGTTTTAGGAGAAATTGGAGTATCTATGATGTTGGGTGGAAATATTAAAGGTGTTACTAGAACTATAACTACTGCTATGTCGCTAGAAACAAACAAGGGTCGCTTTGCCTTTGCTTTGTCATTAGGAATCATTCTTTTATCTCTTTCATTTTTAATTAATTTTGTTACTTATTTTCTGCAGGAGGGAAAAAATTATGCTAGAAGATAAAATTATAGAAGTCAAAAAGCTTAAAAAAATCTGCGAAGATAAGACTATTTTAGACATCGATCAGTTTTCAATTTTAAAAAACAAGTTTAATTTTATTATTGGTGGTAATGGCAGTGGGAAAACTTCTCTTTTAAATATTTTAAGTTTAGTGGATCAGAATTATCAAGGTGAGCTTTACTATGAGGGCCATAAAATAAAAAAAGATCAGCAGAATTTAGACCTCAGGCGTAAATTTTCTGTGATCTGGCAGGATCCTTATCTTTATCGGGGAAATGTTTTTTATAATATCGCCTTACCTTTAAAATTAAGAGATTTTGAACAGGAAGTAATCAATAAAAAAGTAAAAGAGATAGCAGCCAAACTTGAAATCACCGAACTGCTTGAGCAGTCAGCCTATACTCTCTCTGGTGGAGAAAAACAAAAAACCTCCATTGCCAGAGCTTTAATTACAAGCCCTGAAATTTTATTTGTGGATGAGGCGACCACAAATTTAGATGAGGAAAGTATTCAATTTTTTAATTCTCATTTTTCTAACCTGGTAACAGATGAGATGACAGTAGTAATGGTCAGTCATGATAGGAGACAGATTAAACAGCTTGCTGATCGGATAACTCTGCTCAAAGGGGGAAGTATAGATACAGTTAAAACTGTTAATAACTTTAATTTTGAATTATTTGGTGCAGGAATAGATACTCCTCTGGCAGAGTTAGTTTAGATTAGCTATGATTTTTAATTAACAAGCTTCTACTAACAGCTGAAAAGTTTAGAAACTTATTTTTGCTCACAATTAAATTCTTCAAGTTCATCAGAATCATTAATTCTAATTTGATTCATTTTGACTGATAATTTACATAAACCTTCATTAATCAGCTGCTCTTCCAGCAGAACATCATCAGGTACTTTTAAAGGCACTTCAGTAAAATCCCAGATTGCTTTAATGCCGGATTTTACAAGCCGGTTAGTTATCTTTTGAGCAGCAGCTCCAGGAACTGTTAATGCAGCAACATCAATTTTGTTTTCATTCATATATTTTTCCAAATCGCTAATGCTTTTGATCTCCAAATCATTAATAACCAAGCCAATTAATTTCGGGTTTTTATCAAAAATAGCTGTAAGTTTATATCCTCTTTCCAGATAACCTTTGTTGTAGGCTAAAGCCTGACCTAAATGACCTGCACCAATTAAAATTATTTTCTTATCATAATTAAAACCCATTATGATAGTAATCTGTTTAAAAAGACAATAAATATCATAACCATAACTTTTTCGACCGAAGGTTCCAAAATAGCTTAGATCTTTTCTAATCAAAGAACTGCTAAATCCAGTTAGTTTTGCCAGTTCTTCAGATGAAATATATTCTTTACTAGATTTTTGTAAATTTTTTAAATGTTGATAATAAATAGGTAGTCTACTGATAATTATATCTGGAATATTATATAAATCTTTCCCCATATCTAATCCCCCTAATAATATTGTTAAAAAAATAACATATTCTTTTCTTAAGTTCATTTTATCTTAGCTGAGTATTTTTTTCAACTTTTTTCTGGGAGAAGTAGTTGATAAATAAAGGCTTTTAGTATAATCAAACAACTTTTTTTAAAAAGCAGGATATGATAGGCTTTTGACGAAATTATTATTAAAGAGTTTTAATCAGAATTTTTGTAATATTTTTGATAAAATTAAGGCAGAGGAGTGTGGAAAATGGATAAATACAAAATATCTTTTTCAGAGTTGAATTTTAATTTTAATGCTAAAGACCTAGATTTTGACACAACTAAAGAGCTTTCTGCAATTGATGAAGAAATAATTGGTCAAAATAGAGCAGCAGCTTCTCTTGATTTTGGAATGCGGGTTAATAAAAATGGTTATAATATCTTTATGGCTGGTGAATCTGGAACAGGAAAGTCAACTTATGCTGAGAATATGGCAGAAGAAAAATCAGCTAAAATGGATCCACCAAAAGATATATTATATGTTTTTAATTTCTCAGAATCTGAAATTCCCAGAGTGATGAGAGTTCCGGCGGGAATGGGCAGTGATTTAAAAAATGATATGGATAAGATTATAGAAGAATTACAGGAGGAAATTCCTCGTGCTTTTGAGGGCGAAGAATATGATAAAGAAAGAAAAGAAATATTAAATGAGTATCAACCTAAATCAAATAAACTTATGCAAGAATTTGAGAGTTCTGTTAGAGAAAGAGGGTTTATTTTACAGAATACTTCCCAGGGGCTGGTTCCAGTACCAGTTGATGAAGAAGGAGAACCTATATCCAGGGATAAATTTCAAGAAATGGATGAAGAAAAAAGAGAAAAAGTTCGGAGTGAAAGTCAAAAAATCCAGAATGAAACATCACAGGTTATGAGAGAAATTCGCTCAATCAAGGAGAAGGCGCAAAATGAGTTGGCTGCTCTTGAGAAAAAAATTGGGCTTTCTATTGTACAGCCAATTATTTGTCATTTAAAAGATAAATATGACTGCTGTGAAGAAATAGTTGATTATTTAGAAGAAGTTCAAGATGATATAGTAGATCATATTGATCGATTTCGAAATGATGATGAAGCAGATCCACAAAATCCATTTATAGCAATGCAGCAGGATGAAGATGGCAGTTTTTTTGTTCGCTACCAAATAAATATCTTTGTAAACAATAGTAAAACTGAGGGTGCACCAGTAATTTATGAAAAAAATCCTACTTATTATAATTTATTTGGCAAAATAGAGGGTAAAAGTCAATTTGGAACTATTACTACTAATTTTACTATGATTAGAAGTGGATCACTGCATCGAGCAAACGGTGGATTTTTGATTTTACACGCTAAAGATCTTCTGACAAACCCTTTTTGCTGGGATACATTAAAACGGGCTTTAATTAATCAGGAAATTACTGTTGAGAATATAGGAGAACAGTACAGAAGTGTTCCTATTATTACCTTAAAACCTGAAGCAGTCGAACTTGATTTAAAAATTATTATGATAGGATCCCCTTATATTTATTATTTACTCTACAACTTTGATGAAGAATTTTCGGAACTATTTAAAATAAAAGCTGATTTTGATACCGAGATGAATAGAAATAAAGAGAATATTGCTAAATTTGCTGATTTTATTTCTTCTGTAATAAATAGAGATCAGTTGAAAGAATTTAGTGCCGAAGCTGTAGCAGCGATGATTGATTTTAGTTCTCGTTTAACAGGAGATCGCGAAAAATTATCAACTAAATTTAATGAAATTATAGAAGTTTTATACGAATCAGATGTTTGGGCTGATAGTTATGGTGAGGAGGTAGTTAGTGCCAGTTCTGTCAAAAAAGCAATTGATGAAAAAGAAATGCGTTCTAATTTATTAGAAGAAAAAATTCAAGAACAGATAGATCGTGAGCACCTGTTGCTTGATGTAAGTGGTCAAGAGGTTGGACAGATCAATGGACTTTCAGTTTATCAGGCGGGTAATTATAGTTTTGGACGACCAGCAAGGATTACAGCACGCAGCTATCTTGGTAAAGAAGGAGTAATTAACATTGAACGTGAAGCAAAAATGAGCGGAAGAATCCACAGTAAGGGTGTAATGATTTTAACAGGTTATTTAGGGGGGAAATATGCTCAAGATACGCCTTTGAGCTTAACAGCTTCTATTGCTTTTGAGCAGAGCTATGGTGGTGTTGATGGCGATAGTGCAACTTGTGCTGAAGTTGTGGCACTTTTATCATCACTTTCTGGACTATCAATTAGACAGGATATAGCTATTACTGGATCGATGAACCAAAAAGGAATAGTACAGCCAATTGGTGGAGTTAATGAAAAAATAGAGGGCTTCTTTAAAGTATGCCAGGCAAAAGGTCTAACCGGTGAACAGGGGGTAATTATCCCAGGGAGAAATCTTGATAACCTAATGCTGGATGAAGAAGTTCTTGCTGCTATTAAAAATAATAAATTTAATCTCTATAGTATAGAAGAGATTGATCAAGCCTTAGAAATAATGCTGGCTGAAGAAGCAGAAAAAGTACACAAGGCGGTTAAAGAAAAATTGGAAGAATATGCAGAGTTTGATAATGAAGCCTATATTGAAGAAGATGAAAATAATGATCTAGATTCTGAAATGTAGTGTATTTGCTTTGAATTTATTGATAATGACGATAAATTATAGTTAGAGGTGGAAATATTGAAGAAATTAATTGTAAATGCGAATATAATTTTAGAAACTGAAATACTTAAAAATGCTTCTCTGCTTTTTGATGATGAAATAAAAAAGATAGCACCATATAATTTAGAGGTAGGTGCTGGAACAGAAATTATAGATGCTAAGGGAGCTTACTTAAGTTCAGGCTTAATCGATACTCATATCCATGGAGGTGGCGGTTTTGACACAATGGATGCTTCAGCCGAGGCCCTTGAAAAAATAAGCATTGTGCTGGCTGAGCATGGTGTGACATCTTTTCTGCCAACTACAATGACAATGGCTAAAAAAGAAATTCAGGTAGCCTTAGAAAATATTCGTCAGGCCAAGAGAAATGGCCTGGCTGGAGCCCAAGTTTTAGGTACCCATGTAGAAGGACCTTTTATTAGTCCTGATTATATTGGTGCTCAAAACAGTGAAAACTTAATTAAACCTGATCTAGAACTTCTCCGAGACTATTATGATGTTGTAGAAATTGTAACTATGGCACCTGAGGTGGATGGAGCTTTAAAATTAATTCGAGAACTTAGGTCAAAAAATATCACTACATCAGTTGGTCATTCTGCGGCAACTTATGAAGAATTTCAAGAGGCATATAAAAATGGAATGGATCATTTTACCCATTTATATAACGCCATGACCGGTTTGCACCATAGAAAGCCAGGGCTTGTCGGAGCTGCTTTTGATTCTGATTCTACAGTTGAATTGATTGTTGATTTAATTCACCATCATCCGGCGGTAGATCGCTTTACAATCCAGACTAAAGGTGTAGATAAAGTTATTTTGGTTTCTGATGGAATGGAAGCTACCGGGCTTGAAGCAGGAGAATATGAACTCGGAGGTCAGAAGGTAATAGTCAAAGATGGTGCAGCTAGATTAGAATCTGGTGTACTGGCCGGCAGTGTTTTAACTTTAGATAAGGCGGTCAGAAACTCAATGGAAATAACTGATTTGTCTATTCCGGAGATTTTTAGAATGGTAACCGTTAATCCAGCTCGAAAACTTGGTTTGGCTCATAAATTGGGAAGAATAAAGAGAGGTTATCAGGCTGATTTAGTTCTTTTTGACCGGAATTTTGAAGTAGAAAAAACTATTATCAAAGGTCAAGAGTTCAATGGTTGAATTAAGCAGATATCTTAAGAATATTATAGTTATAAAGATTTAATTTAACTTAACAACAATTATTAAACAAAAAAAGATGATTTAGTTTTTTGACCTTCTCTGACTTTAGTTTTATAATATAATTAGAAAATGAAAGTTGAAAATAATATTAATTAAATTCGGAGGTGGTTTTATGTTTGATTTAGTACCGTTTAGAAACCGCAATCGGAGGGATGTTACTGAAAGAGATGGAGACCCATTTAATAGTCTGGTCTCTGGTTTCTTTGATGATGTAATGGACTTTGCTGGTAGAAGTTTTAGAGCTGATATCAAAGAAGGTGAGAATGAATATACTATTGAAGCTGAAATGCCAGGTATGAAAAAGGAAGATATCAAGCTTGAACTCAATGATGATTATCTAACTATTTCTGCTGAGCACCAAGAAGAAAAAGAAGAAAAGAAGGAAAACTATATTCGTCGTGAAAGGCGACAGGGTAGATATACCAGAAGTTTCTACCTTGAAAATGTAGACCAGGAAGCTATTAAGGCAGAGTATGATGAAGGAATATTAAAGGTTCATCTGCCCAAGCTAGAACAGACTCCTGTCAAAAAACGTACCATCGATATTGAATAAATCTTAATAATGTCTAGCTAGTATTTAATCCCGGCCTTATGGTCGGGTTTTTTTAATTAAAGGCTGATAATTGAAGAATTACCAATTGTAGAGTATAATATAATTGTAAAGTATAAACACTGCAAATTAATTTTATTTTATGGGGAGGATTTTAATTGAATTATCCACAGCTTAATATTTATGTAAAGAAAATTGAAGAGAATGCAGCTAAACTAAAAGAAAAGCTAGAAGCCAAAAATATAAAATTAACATCAGTTGTTAAAGGCCTGGCTGGTGATACAAATGTATTTAAGGCTTATCAGCAGGCGGGCATTGGGAGTATAGCTGATTCTCGAATTGAAAATATAATTAAGTTCAGAGAAGCTGGTTATCAGGGAGAAGCTTTAATGCTCAGAATTCCAATGCCTTCTGAGATAAGTGAGATTGTCCATTATACAGATGTTTCTTTAGTCACAGAACTTAAAACTGCTGAGTTGATTTCAAAAGAGGCACAGCGAGTTGATAAAAAAATGGACTTAGTAGTTATGGTTGACATTGGTGATAGGAGAGAAGGCGTTTTAGCCGCTGATTTAGCAGATCTGGCTCTAAAAATTGAAGAGATGCCAAATGTAATTCTCAAAGGTATAGGCACTAATTTAGGCTGTTTTGCTGGAATTATTCCAGATGAGAATAACACAAAAAAATTGATAAAGATAAAAAAAGAGCTTGAAACCAAGTTAGGAAGGAGCCTAGAAATTTTATCTGCGGGTAATACTGCTACTTTAAGACTTTTAGCAGACGACTATTTAGCAGCTGAAATCAGCAATTTAAGGGTTGGTGAAGCTATATTATTAGGAACAGATATTATAAATGAGTCTTTAATTGAAGGCTTTAATCATTATAATTTTCATCTTCAAGCAGAAATTATAGAATTAAAAGAAAAGCCGTCAAACCCAGAAGGCGAAATGGCATTTGGAGGTCAAGGAAGAGGATATGCTGTTGCAGATAAAGGCTTACGTCAGAGAGCTATTTTGGCGGTTGGGAAACAGGATATTGATTATAATGGTCTTTATCCAGAGCTGAATGGAGTAGAAGTTTTAGGATGCAGCAGTGATCATTTAATAACAGATGTAACAGAAGTAAAAGAAAATTTGGAAGTAGGTGATATTTTGACTTTCAAGATTAATTATAGTGCAATGTTAAGAGCAATGACTTCAAGATATGTCACTAAAAACTACATTGAATAATTGTGGAGGGATCTAGTTGGATTTTTATCTTATAATTTTATTTTTATTTACTGGAATTTTATTGGGATTTTATCTAGATGAAAAAAATCATTTTGTTAGATTTGCAGATTTAATTACGAAATTTGGACTTGTAGTATTATTGATTGCTATGGGCGCCAATCTTGGTAGTAATGAACAAATATTTAGGCAGCTGGGAGAAATTGGCCTCCAAGCTTTTGTTTTTGCAGCAATTAGCATTATTTTTAGTGTGTTAGCAGTTATTATATTTGTTAAAATCTTAGACCTAAATAATTTGCTTTTAAATGCAGATCCAGCTACAGAGTCAGAAATTGAAGAACAGAGTTCAGATAATACAATGACTATTTTAATTTTTTCGTCAGTTGTCTTTGGTATTTTTGCTGGATATTTTTTGATAAATGGTGAAAGCAGCAGTTTTTTAGATCTAATAACTAACTATTCTCTGGCAGTACTTCTTTTTGGAGTAGGTATTGATATTGGTGCCAGCCGTGAAATTATTGATGATTTAAAACTTATGGGTTGGAAATTAATAATCATACCATTTTTAATAGCTGTGGCTTCTGTATTGGGGACAGTAATTATCGGTTTTGCCTTTAATTTTTCAGCTGGAGAATCAGCTGCAGTTGGGGCTGGCTTTGGCTGGTACAGTTTATCTGGTGTTCTAATTTCAAAACTACATAGTGCAGAATTAGGTTCACTGGCTTTTTTGACAAATGTTTTTAGGGAGCTGCTGACAGTAATGATCCTTCCTTTGGTTGCCAAATATTTTGGAAGCCTGGCAGCAATTGCACCGGGTGGTGCAACAACAATGGATGTTACTTTACCACTTGTTAAGGAATCAGGTGGTGAGGCAGTTGTGATTCCAGCCTTTATTAGTGGGGCAGTGCTTTCAACACTGGTGCCAATTTTAGTCCCATTATTTTTAAGCATTTAACTTATTTTAAAATAGAGAAGGGAATGATTATAGTGATTAAGAAAGAAGAAAAGCTGCAGGAGATGAACCAGGCTTTGAAGGCTTTAATTCAGCCTGAAGGAGATTGGCTTGCTAATTTAGCAAATAGTTCTGCCCTTTTATTTGAGTTTATGGATGATATTAATTGGGCTGGCTATTATATTTGGAAAAATGATCAGCTAGTTTTGGGGCCTTTTCAGGGGAAAACAGCCTGTGTCCGGATTGAAGAAGACAAAGGGGTCTGTGGAACAGCCTATTCTCAGCGCAAAATAATGCTGGTAGAAGATGTACATCAGTTTCCCGGTCATATTGCCTGTGATCCAAATTCTAAATCAGAAATTGTGTTGCCGATAATAGTTGCCGGAGAAGTTATTGCGGTTCTAGATATTGACAGTCCTCAAAAATCTCGTTTTGACGAGCTTGATCGAAAATATTTGAAGGAATTTGTAGATATTTTAATTGATGAAACAGATTTTTTGCCGCTGATGGAAAAATTTTAAGAAAAATCCTCAGTTAATTAATAAATTTAGATCGGAATCTAGAGGAGGGTAAATTTTGTTTAAAGATAAAGATGTTTTTCTTTTTGATTTAGATGGAACACTCTTAACAATTGAAACAGAAGAGTTTTTAAAGCACTATTTTGGTGCTCTGTCTTCGGAATTTAAAGATTTGTTTGAAGAACAAAGTGATTTTATTAATCTTTTAATGGCTTCTACCCAGAAGATGATAAAGAATGATGGTGGTTCAAGTAATCAGCAGGTTTTTATGGAAGATTTTATAAAAAAAATAGATATTGATAAACAATCTGAGGCTGAGCAAATAAAAGAACGATTTGATCAGTTTTATCAAAATAAATTTGAGGCTTTAGGTAAATATTTTGAAATTGATAGGGAAACTCCGTTAGAAATTATTAAGCATCTAAAAAAAGAGGGGAAAAAGCTTGTATTAGCAACAAATCCTCTTTTTCCGAAAGAGGCAGTTGAAAAAAGACTGAGCTGGACAGGTATTGATCCAGCTGATTTTGAGCTTTTAACCCACTATGAAAACATGAGTTATTCTAAACCAAATCCAAATTATTATCAGGAGATATTAGAAAAAATTAGTGCAGATCCTGAAAACTGTTTAATGATTGGTAATGACTTAAAAGAAGATGCTGCAGCTTCAGAGTTAGGGATCAAAACTATAATTATTGAAGATAAGTTAATTAAAAGAAAAGGCAGTGATTACCCAATAGAATGGCGGGGAAGTTTAAAAGAATTTAGAGATTTAATTAAAAAAGAGATATAAAAGAAGCTCCAGCAGGACTAATGTTAAAGTCTGTTGGAGCTTTTGATTTACTGTTTATTTTTATTTATTTCTTTTTTATAAGCAGCGTTTACTTTATTTTTCAACTACGAGTTCTTCTTTTGGCTTTAGCAGATATTCTTGACCATAAACTTTAATTTTTAATTCAGTCCCAGTTTCTAGAGAAAAAGTCGTTTCTTCCTGCTCAACATCAACTTCAATTCTGCGGCCTCTAAAAATAATCATAAAGTTAAAGCCATCCCAGGCCTCTGGTAAAAATGGTCTAAATTCCACCTGATCATTTTGTACTTTAAAACCGGCAAAGCCTTTAACAATTGACATCCAGGTTCCGGCCATGCTTGTAATATGCAGACCATCATCTGTATCAGTATTGTAGTTATCAAGA
>NZ_QBLR01000360.1:0-3237 GCF_003070835.1 Halanaerobium sp.
TAATAATCAATTATTTTTTTCCTACGTTCTAATAAATAATCATATCTCTCAAGCTGCATTAGACCAATACTTGCTAAAATATCTGTCATATTATATTTATGTCCAGGTAATACAATATCATATTCCCAAGAACCTCTTTTAGTCTTAGACAAAGCATCTTTAGATTGTCCATGTAAGCTATGAAGCATATATTTATTGTATAATTCATCATCTTCTATACCTGGTATATTTTTCCAAGCAACTGCTCCACCTTCTGCAGTAGTCAAATTTTTAACTGCATGAAAAGAAAAACAGCTAAAATCAGCAACTTGACCAGCATTTAAGTTATCTCTTTCAGCACCAAAAGCATGTGCACAATCAGCCAGTACTATAATCCTATTAAATTTTTCTTGAAGATAATTCTTTGATTTAAATTTATTTTTATTATTTTTAACTATTTCATAAATTTTATTATAATCACACATCTTACCAGCTATATCTACTGGCATTATTGCCTTTGTATTTTCAGTAATTAAGTCATTTAACTTCTCGTAATCCATTTCAAAAGAATCTTCTTTTAAGTCAACCATAATTAGCTTTGCTCCAACATGTTTAACTACTGCTGCAGTTGCACTATAAGTGTAAGGTGTTGTTATTACTTCATCTCCAGGCCCAATATTTAATATTCTAAGTGTTAATTCCATAGCTGCAGTAGCAGAACTCAAACATGCAGTTCTATTTACTTTTAAATACTCTGCTATTTTTTGTTCGAATAATTTAGTTTTTGGTCCAGTTGTTACCCAACCTGATTCCAATGTATCTATTACTTCTTTTATTTCTTTTTCAGTTATGTCTGGAGGGGAAAATGAAATATTTCTTTTTGTCATTTTTAAAAACCCTTTCTAAAAACACAATATTTTCTATAGATATAAGGCATTTTTTAAGAAATTCTTAATTATTTTTAAAAAAATACAATATTTTTAAAAAACTGCCTTACATTATCTTCCTTTTTGTAATATAATGACAATATATTGGAAATAAATAGATATTATTATAATAAATAACAAAGGAGGATAGATGTTTATTTAACAAAAATACTAAAAAAGGAGAATAAATTATGCCATATCATAAAATACCAAATGATTTCTGGTACAATCATTTTTTGCTTAATTGTAGTGACAAAGTAAAATTACTGGCTATTTATCTGCTTACATCACCACATCGTATTTCAGAAGGTCTATACAGATTACCAAAAAATTATATATGTGCTGATTTAGAATGGCAGCCAGAAGAGTTAGCTGAAGCCTTTACTAAACTCTTAGATCTGGGATTTATTAAATATGACCCACATCATAAGATAATACTGATCCCAGAGATTGTCGCCTATCAAACACCACAGAATCCAAATCAAGAAAAATCAGCAGTTAACAAACTAAGACCGCTTATAAAAAGTACTTTATTTAAAGAATTTGTAGAATTAAATAAAAGCATTAACTCAAGCTTTTATAAACGCTTATGCAAAGAGTTTGGTGAATCTCTAGCTCCAGCTCGTTCTCGAACTCAATCTCAAACTCAAAATCAAACTCAATCTCAAGAAAACAAAGAAATCGCTGATTTTCTTGAAGAATATGATAATCGAAATAAATCTTCAGAAAAAAGTTCTGCTGATAAAGATAAAACAGTTAACACTAATCTAGTTCTCTTTGATGAAAGTAATTCAGTTGTTAAAGACTCTAAAGCAGTTCAGTTAACTGAGCACTTAATTGATAGAATACTTGAAAATAATCCTAGAGCTCAGGTTCCTGCAAAGAATCCATATGAAGCTAAGTTTAAGCAGTGGAAAACAGCAATAGAAAGACTGCACAGATTAGGCCCTGTTGGTGCTAAAGAAAATGAAAACAAAGCTTACAGCTGGAATGAAATTGAAGACATAATTAACTTCAGCCAGGATAATGAATTTTGGAGCAACAATATCTTAAGTGCTCAAAAATTAAGGAAACAAATTATTAAATTAGAAAATCAGTTTAAACAGATAGGCAAATCCAAATCAAGCAAAAAGATGGATATGCTTGCAGAGCTCTATGCTCTAAATAGTGAGGAGACATAAAACTATGAATAAACAACATATAATAGAACTGTTAACTTATTTAAGCAACTGCTACTCTGGAAAATTTAAATTCCCTAAGCCTGACCAGAGAAATAATCAAATGATGATTGATGTCTGGCATGATCTACTAAAGTATTACAGTGAAGAATTGGCTACAAAAGCCGTAAAAAAGTTGGTCATTAACAATTCGGAATGGCCACCTTCTGTTGGTGCTGTAGTAAAAGAAATAGAATTAATAATCCAACCACCAGAAAACAGAATGACAGCAGGTATGGCCTGGAAACTAGTAAAGGATGCTGTGAGAAAATATGGTTATTATAAACCTAAAGAAGCTATGGAGTCTCTACCACCAAAAGTTAGAGCAGCAGTTGAACATTTTGGAGGTTTTGCTGAAATCTGTCATACTAAAGAAAATGATAGTTATGTTAAAAATCATTTTCATAAGCTCTACAATGAAGTAACTAGATATGATGAAGATTTACAATACTTACCAGAACAATTCAGGCAAGAGCTTATATATATTTCAGAAAAAACTACCGAAAGGAAGTAATATAATGTCTGCCTTCACTAAAGAAGATCTAAAAAATCTTTTTATTAAAAAAGCAGAAGAACTGCAAAAAGTTCCTAGTTCAACTGAAATAAATGAAGATCCAAAACTACCAAATTATCCAGTATTTAAAGCTGCTTTCGGTAATCTAAGAAAATGTAAAGAACTCAAAACAATCGTAGAAAAATATACAGCGATCAATAAAATAAACAGGCAGTTCTGTCGAGATTGTGTAGAAACACCAGACAACTGTGAAAATGAAATATCTATGTGTAAAGAAGATGCAGAGCTTTACTTTACACTAAAAGATAAAATCATCTGAGCATTATGCCACCAGTGCAGCCTCTGTTCTTCAGGGGCTGCTTACCATAATTAATTAAGATAATTATTGTGCTTATCTCCTGATTCAATTAGAATAATTAATGAGGTGATTGATTTATTGAGTTCTTTTAAATCTTTTTCGAATCTTATTAATAGAAAAATAGAGAGAACCATTGGAAACCCATAAGAACTAATTAAAGAAAATAGTTCTTCCACTTAAACTACCCCCTTTCTGAACTTATGTTTTCTTTATTTTATCATTTTAGTTCAGTTAAGGTAAGGA
>NZ_QBLR01000361.1:0-3221 GCF_003070835.1 Halanaerobium sp.
CTTCCCATTATATAACCAAACCCATATTTTGTTTTTATATATTTTGGGCTTCTGGTGTTAGTTTCAATTTTTTTTCTAATATTTTTGATATAAGAATCTATATTTCTGTCAAATCCATCATATTCAATCCCAAAAGAATTCTTTATTATTTTTTCTCTGGAGAGAGGTATGTCCACATTTTCAAAAAAGGTCCTTAAAATTTTGAATTCTTTTGAAGAGATCTCTATATTTTCTCCGCCTTTATATAATTTTTGACTAACTAAATCCAACTTCAAATCATCATAAATAAGTAATTTTTTTTGTTTGATAGGTTTATAAGCTCTTTTTATAATAGCTTCTACTCTTTTTACTAATTCCTTTGGACTAAAGGGTTTAACAATATAATCATCAGCACCTTTATTGAATCCAGTTAATCTATCTATTTCATCTTTTTTGGCTGTTACTATAACAACGGGAACATCAGAAATAGTTCTTATTTCAGAAAGAACTTCAAACCCACTTATTCCAGGCATCATTATGTCCAAAATAATCAGATGATAGTCGTTATTACTAAATTTTTCAAGAGCATCAATCCCATTAAAAGCGACGTTAGTTTCAAAATCATTCTTTTTTAAATATTTATCTATAATTTCAGAGATTTTTTTGTCATCTTCAACCAATAAAATTTTATAACTCATAAATTTTCCTCCAATTAACCCTATGGCAGAGGGGGATATTAATATACTAACTCTTAAATATTTTTCTAATATAAAAATCATATTAAAATTAGCAAAAAGGCACTAATATTTATAAAAGCTACCATACCCATAACTGTTGGAAGTAGATTTAAATAATTAAGAATTTTTTGTATTCTAAAAAAATAAAAAAGTTGTCTTGAAAATACTCAATTGAAAAGAGTATTGAAATGGGGGTTTTTGTTACCGAGATAACATTTGATAGCTTAAGACAAAACTGTAGTTATAATAAAAAAGAAACAGAGTACAATTTACTCTGTTTCTTCTAAATTAGTTGAACAACAAGATTTCCCTTTCTTCTTGAACAAAAATCTATATACTAAGTATCCAGCTATTCCTAATATTAAAACGCTTATAAAAATATCCATTATTTCACCCCTTTTAATTTATCCCCCTATATAGGGGTAGTTAAATTCTAACTACAAAAAATTATGAAAATATAAAAATAGTATTAACTTTGTGTATAAAAGTAAAAAATAAAAGGAGCTTATCGCTCCTTTTATGTTATGAATTCATAGCTCATGTAAGATATGTAGATTAACAATAATATCAAACCTTCACCTTTTGTCAGTTTGTGGTCTTTTCTTAAGAATAACCAAAGTAAAACTGTGGATATTAAAAGAACCAAAATTGTTATGTTGTCTCCAGGATTAAAAGGTATAGGGGTAATCGTAGTTGAAGCAGAAAGAACTAATAAAATATTAAAAATATTGGATCCCACTACATTTCCAACGGCAATATCGTTATTTCCTTTTCTCACTGCAGTTATAGAAGTGACGAGTTCTGGTAAAGATGTTCCAGTTGCCAAAATAGTTAAACCTATTATTTTTTGGGAGATTCCAAAGCTTTCAGAAATTTTTACTGCGTTGCTAACAATCCAATCTCCACCCAAATAAAGCATAAAAATACCAAGCACCACAAATATAAAATCTTTTATTTTTAAACTGTTATTTTGATCTTTGCTTTTATTGTTTTCTAAATTTTGATCTTTTGCATTTTCAAAAACGTAGTAAAAGAAAATTACAAAAAACAATAAAAGAATTAGCCCATCGCCCAAAGACAATAAGTTATTTCCTTGATTCAAGATCAAGTCGTTTACAAGGACCAATAAAACTAAAGTAACCAAAAAATTCATTGGAATTTCTTTTTTTACTGTTGATTTTTGAACTCCAATAGGAGCAATTAATGAAGTAATCCCCAGAATTATCAAAGTGTTGAATAGGTTGCTCCCCAGTACATTGGATATAGCTAAATCAGTATTACTCGTAGAACTAGAAATCAAATTTACTATTAGTTCAGGGGTAGATGTTCCAAAGGCAACTATGGTAAGGCCAACTATCAATTGAGATATTCCAAAATGACGTGCAATATTGGATGCTCCGTCAACAAGAAAATCAGATCCTTTTACCAATAAAATGAATCCTAATGCTAAAAAAATATATTCCATTTTTCACCCCAAATTTTGCATTTTAAGTTTTTAATAGCTATTATTACTGATTAGATAAAAAAATTATACTTATTTACCAAATATTAAAAAATAATTTCGTTAAATTAATATATCAAGTGATATAATAATTATGAAAGTATACAGTTTTATTTATAGCTTAATTTTTTAACCCATCCCCCCAAATTCCCCCAAGGGATTTGGACCCCCCTGTTTTCAGGGGGGATTTTATTACACTATAATTAGATCCTTACTCAAGCTATTGAGATTTTCATAGCCATTTTTAAGTACTAATATGTCGTCTTCAATTCTAACTCCAAATTTGCCGTCCAAATATATACCTGGTTCTATAGTAACTACATTTCCGGCTTTTAAAGTGTGTTTTGATCTCGGTGAAACACTTATGTTTTCGTGAACTTCTATTCCCAAACCGTGTCCAAGACCATGACCAAAATATTCCCCATAACCAGCTTCTTTTATAATTTCTCTTGCTATTTTATCTATATCAAAACCGCTTTCTCCTGCTTTCACAGCTTTTATTGCTTCTTTGTTGGCATTCAACACAGTGCTATAAACATTTCTTACTTCGTCTGTTATCGATTTTACTCCAATTGTTCTAGTTAAATCAGCATTATAACCTTTGTACCTGGCCCCAAAATCTATTACTATCATATCTCCTTCTTCCAGCTTCTTTTCTGATGCTATGCCATGAGGAAGAGCTCCTCTAAAACCAGATCCAACTATTGTGTCGAATCCTGGTTTTTCAGCACCTCTTTTTTTCATTTCAAATTCCAATACAGCAGCGAGATATTTTTCAGTTATACCAGGTTTTACGTAATTGAGCATTTCAACAAAGGCATCTTCAGATATCTTTATGGCCTTTTTCATGGTTTCTATCTCTTCAACGGTCTTAATATTTCTCATGCTTTCAAGTTGTTCATCGATATTTACAATATTCCAATTTTTGTTTTTAAAAATTTTATCATAATCTCTATGGTAAATCTTTGAGTATTCTATTCCAATATTTTGGATTTTTAAAGAAT
>NZ_QBLR01000362.1:0-3217 GCF_003070835.1 Halanaerobium sp.
CTCCTTCTTGATCGATCAGACGAACCTCTTTTGCTCTAATGCGATCATTAACTCTTAAATCATTAACGATATTTATGCACCTCCTGAGTGATATAAAAACGACAAATATACAAAAAACGAGTGGTAGAAACCACCCGTTAAATTCAATAATCAGCTAAAGATAGACTATCCTAAAGATAAGCCTACTATTCCCACAGAAAGCCTAAAGCTCCGGCGAAAATACTGATATTAACCAGTTCTGACTGGTGAGAAACAGGTGTTTCTACTTTCTTTTCCTTAATTAGTATAGCACAGCGGTTGGACTCTGTCAAGAAAATAAAAGACCAGTCTGAATTTTAATAATAATGTTAATCATAAATTACATGAAAATTAAGATGTTATACTACAGCTTAAGATATATAGGAATTAACCAAAATATAAAAGATCAATCAACAAAAAACTTTTATTTATAAAAAGCCAGGGTTTAAATCCCTGGCTAATTTATATTAAATATCGAATTTTTTAATTATCTCTTCAAGGTTTTCAGCTCTACTTGATAATTCATCTGCAATTGAAGACATTTCTTCAACTGTAGCATTTTGTTCTTCACTGGCTGCTGCCACTTCTTCAGCAGAAGCAGAAGTTTCTTCGGATACTCCAGCAATATTTTGAGCTTCTTCTGATATTCCAGAACTTAACTTATTTGTTTTCTTAAATTCTTCTACAGAATTTGACATTCCCTGATTTATTTTTTCTAAAGTTTTTCTAATATCCTTAAATGTTTTATTAGATTCATTTACAAGTTTTTCTCCACTTAAAATTTCTTCTTCACTTCTATTCATTTCTTCTCCAACTTTATCGGTTGTTTTTGAAACTTCATCGATTAAGTCTTTGATTTGATCAGCAGAATTAGAAGATTCTTCAGCTAAATCTCTAATTTCATCAGCAACAACGCTAAATCCCCTACCAGCTTCACCAGCCCTTGCTGCTTCAATAGCTGCATTTAATGCTAATAAATTAGTTTGATCTGCTATATTATTTATTAAATCAATAATGCTTTTTATTTCGTCAGAAATAGATTGTAATTCAACAATATCTGTAGAAACAGTTCTCATTGCTTTAACTATATTTTCCATTTGTTGATTTAAATTATCCATCTTCTGAGAACCTTCATTAGTTACAACATTCATATCGTCTGTATAATTTTGTACTTCTTGATTGTTTTTATTTAAATTGTTTAAGCTATCAACTAACTTTTGAATATTTAAAGATACATTTTCTACACTTTTAGCCTGACTATCTGCTCCTGTTGCAACTTCCTGGATAGACATAGCAACTTGTTCTGATGTATTTCCTACTTCTTTTGAACTAACATCTAATGTTTTAGATGTTTCAGTAACATCTTCTGAAGTGTTTTTAATATTTTGTACTAAAGTTTTTAAGTCTTTTACCATTAAATTAAAAGATTTTCCTAAACTTCCTAGTTCATCTTTTCTGTTCACTTCTATACTGACATTTAAATTCCCGTTAGCAACCTTATCCATTTCTTTTGAGTATTCTAAAATAGGTTTTACTACCTGTTGTGAAATATATAGGATTATAGTTCCTAATAAAACAATTAAAACTATAATAGATAATATTGTGGTTGTTTTTAAAACTTTTTGATTTGCTTGATAAGCTTCTTTAGTTGGTATTTGAGCAAAAATAGTTCCTCCAATTTCTTCAATCGGTAAATATGAAGTTAACATTTTTTTGTTATCATTCTGATATTCAAATACCTCATTATTTGAATTAAAAACATCTTTTAAATTAAACCAATTACTAACATTAAACTTATTCTCTACAAGGTTTTGATCCGGATGTGCTAAAAGCTGCCCCTCTTTATTTACAAGAAAAGTATTTCCTGTTTCTCCCACTTTTGTTTCATTAATTAAAGTGCTTATTTGTTTTAATGAAATGTCTCCACCGATAACACCAGATATTTGTCCTTTATCATTAACTACTTTTTTAGCAATAGTAATAATTAATTCACCAGTTGCTGCATCTGTATAAGTTTCTGTCCAAATAGATGAATTGGAGTTTAAAGCATCTTTATACCAACCTCTATTTCTTGGATCATAATCATCTGCAAAAGTAGCATCAGGATAAGTCAACATTTCCCCGTTTTTAGTCCCAATATAAATTAAATTAAATTGAGAATATTTTTTTCCAATATTAGTTAATGTTTTTTTTATTTCAGGTTTATTTAAATTTTTAAAAATCGTTTCATCTGCTGTATAATTTACAATTTTTTTGCTTTCTCCTAAAAAAGAATTAATTTGTGATTGAACATTTTTTGTTATGTTTTTATTCCTTTGTTTAGCCAAAAATGTTATTTCATCTTTTACTACAGAATTAGTAAAATAGCCTAATGTTGTCAAACCAATTATCATAATTAGTGTAACAATAACAATAATTTTCAAATTAAGTTTTTCTTTAATATTCAAATTTTTAATAATATTTTTCATATTATAGCTCCTCTTTTGATAGATTAATAGTTAAGCTATCTTTTAAAAGCAGCTCCAAAATTTCAGCTGCTGGATCAATAATTTTATTAAAATCAGCTTTAATTTCACTTTTTAGATAAGGCAAATGGGTACAGCCCAATAAAAGCTGATCTGCCCCCATTTTTTGAAAAGAATCAATTAGTTCTTTCAACCCGTATTGCTGATATATTTTTTCCGCCTCAATCTCTGCTTCAATTGCATTAATAATCGGCATAATTCCAGCTGTTATAAATTCCAACTGGGGGTTATTGGCCGCTATAATTTTCTCAATTTTAACTGCACTCTGAGAATTAGCTGCCAGAACTGCTATTTTCTGCGGCTCTGAAATTGAAAGAGCCTGGTAGACATCTAAAGGAGTCAGCAGCGGTAATTTTGATTTTTGAATTAAATCACTCTTATCTAAAACCGCACTTAATGAGTTGCAGTAGATAATAACTGCTTTGGCTCCAGCTGCCTTCAACTTCATAATTTTATTTAATGTAATCTGCTGCAGTTTCTCTGGATTACTGTACTGGAGTCTATTCTGTTCAGCCGGGCTTTCTGAGGTGTAATCTGAAAGAACTTCATATCCCTGAGAACTATAATAACTTTTTCCTAAATATGTATCATAGGGAGTACCTGCAATTACTGCTAATTTAATATCTTTCAAAGGCTCAACTCCTTTCAAAAAGTTTAATTATACCCCGTTCTAA
>NZ_QBLR01000363.1:0-3211 GCF_003070835.1 Halanaerobium sp.
AGCCTGATCCGGCATTAATTTAGCCAGTTCTTCTAAAGCATTAGAGGCTCCCATAACCGAGCGCATTTCAATCCAGTGACCTAAAAGCATAATTACAATTAAAGTTGCCAGCTCCCAGAAGAAAAATCTTCCTTCCAGACCAAAAACAACAGCTGAACTGTAAAAATAGGCAACAGAAATTGCAAGAGCAATCAAAGTCATCATACCCGGATTTTTATCACTCAGCTCATCTTTCATTCCACTTAAGAATGGCCAACCACCATAAAAGAAAATCAATGTAGAAAGTGCAAATAACACATATTTACTGCCTGCAAAATCAAAACTGTAGCCAAAAAAGTTCTGAATCAGAGGTGAAAGCACTAAAATTGGTACTGTGATCACTAAAGATATTTTAAATCGTTTCTTAAAATCATCTAGCATTTTTTGATGATCCACTTTTATACCCCCTTTTATAACTACACACTATCAAAATGTCCATATTTATAAATATATTCAAACATTTTGATATTTTGTAATTTGAGTATATCACTATAATTAAATTTATACAAATTACATTCAGGACAAATTATGTCAAGTAGATTTTGGATATAATATAGGCCATAAGTATCTATCTACCTGATAGTACTATATTATTTAACTCGGATCCTAAAACTGCTAACTTTTACAGCATATAAGAAATGTCGGAAGCAAAAGTTGGATAAGAAAATATCATTTTCTTGATTTCTGTCACCCTCATCTCTGTTTTTATAAACACTGCAAACAGGTTAATTATCTCTTCAGCATTTGGGCCAATTAAATGGGCTCCTAAAACCGTCTCAGTCTCTTTATCTATAATAGTTTTAAAAGCATACTCCGGCACCTGCAGTCGGCGTGCATTAAACCAATTATTAGCTTCTTTAAAATTAACACGATAATTATAGCCTTCTGCTTGAGCTGCTGCTTCTGTTAAACCTACCGAAGCCATTGTTGGTAAAGTAAAAACTACTGTTGGCATAGGGGGATACTTAACTACTTTCTGCTCTGCTTTAATTATATTGCTGGCAGCTGTATATCCTTCTAGAACACCGACCGGGGTCAGTGGTAGTCCAGGAGAGTCAGCAGCATCTCCTGCAGCATAAACTCTAGAATTAGTTGTGCTCTGAAGGTACTCATTAACTTCAATTCCTTTTTTAGTATAAGAAATATTAGCCTTTTCTAAATCCAGATCAAAGATTTTTGGAGGTCTTCCAGCTGAATTAATAACCATTTCTGCTTCAAAAAATTCAAATTTTCCACTGGTCTCTCCTTTTACCCGATAGCTATTGTTTAATTTCTCAATCCCACAGACTTCTGCCTCCAGAACGAGATTAATCCCTAGCTCTTCAGTGGGTTTAACCAGCTGGTCAACAATATCCTGCTCAAAGTTTTTCAATGGAGTCTGACTGCGGTGGACAATTGTAACTTCAGCACCACAGCGGGCAGCTATATGAGCAAATTCAAAGGCGATATAACCACCTCCAATAAAAAGTAGAGAATCCGGCATTTCCTTCATATTAAGAAAGTCTGTGCTGGTCTGCGCATACTCTGCTCCTGGAAATTCAAGTTCTCTCGGTTTAGCACCAGTGGCAATTGCTATTTTATCGGCTCTAATTTTTTCCTGTCCGACCTGAAGAGTGTCTTCAGAGAGGAAACGTGCTGTTTCATGATACATAGCAATTCCCTTGTTCTCATAACCGGCCTCGATCTTCGGTGGCATTTCATCTACAAATTTCTGCTTAAATTCCATCACATCTTCCCAATTTATCTCGGGAACATCGTTAATTCCTTTACCCAGAAGATGGTCAGCATGGTAGTAAACCTCAGTTGGCCCAATTAATACTTTTTTTGGATCACAGCCACGAAGAGCACAAGTTCCACCATAAGGTAGTTCATCAGTAACAGCTACCTGCAGACCTTTATCTGCTGCTTTCTGAGCAATACTCATCCCCGCCATCCCTGAACCAATAACAAATAGATCGTAATTTTTCACAAATAATCTCCTCCTTATTCAGTTTACTAAGTTTATTAAATTTAATATTTAAACTCTGATCAGTTTAGAAATTATTTTAATTAGAATATCTTGCTATTTCATCAGCCAGCGCCCGATGACAGCATTTACCAGTCGGATTTTTAGTTAAACAATTTCCTGTAATTGATTTCCCGGTATATTTTCTTATTTCAGCAGTAGTTTTATAACCTTTAGCAACTGCTTCCTTTATTTCTCCTCTGGTTAAATTAGAACAATAACAGATTGGAACCTTATCATCTTCTAAATCTTTATACCAAACTGCTACTTTTAAATCTTCTTTACTGTAGTAAATCGTTCCAGAACTATTGAAATAGGCAACTTCGCAATCAGAATTTAAACATATTTGATAAGAGTCATTCTCTTCAACTTCTTCCTCAACCAGGCTTTTTACTGTTACTATATTAACTTTTTTTCCTTTTGTTCTGCATTCTGGACATAATATCTCTTCCATTTGTCTTTCCTCCCCTTAAAATGTTATACTTTCATTATAAACCATGTAGTATGGTACAGAGTCAAGGATTTAATGAATTTTTCTTGTCAATATGTTAATCTTTTTGTAATATAAAAGTTGTAAAAAAGAAAGGTGATTAAAATCGAAAAAATGACCACTGGTAAATTAGCCAAAAAAGCTGGAGTAAATGTTGAAACAGTTCGTTATTATGAACGGGAAAAACTAATTCCTGAACCTCCAAGAAATAGCTCCGGGTATAGACAATACTCATCAAAAGACCTGAAACGCCTTAAGTTTATTAAGTCAGCTCAAAAATTAGGGTTCTCCCTAAAAGAAATATCAGAATTACTATCTTTAAAGGCAAATTCTAAATCTGCATGTCATGAAGTGAGAATTATGGCCGAAGAAAAAATAACATTAATAGAAGATAAGATTAAAGACTTAGAACAAATGAAGAATATATTAGTCGATCTAACTGATGATTGTATTAAAGCAAAAGATAGTGATAATTGTCCAATAATAGATATTATTAACAAAAACCCCCAGAAAAGCTCCATTACGTACTGAACAAAGTGAAGTTTTTATGAGGGTAAATCATCTCCAATTGAGATGCAAATTTTATTCGATTTTCCACCGTGATTTCACCGCAGTGAGCCTCAGCCACCGTTAAATACCGCAGTAAAATATACAGTATTTTACAACTATATGGGATA
>NZ_QBLR01000364.1:0-3207 GCF_003070835.1 Halanaerobium sp.
ACTATGAGACTCATTTCCTTCTTTAACAGGTGTATGAGTTGTAAAGACAATTTCATCTTTAACATCATCCCAGGCTGTATGGAAGTCCATGCCAGTTTCCATTTTTTCTCTAATTAACTCAGTTCCTGCTAGAGCTGCATGCCCTTCATTGAAATGATAGATATCGATATTAAGGCCAAGTTTGCGAATAGCTTTAACTCCCCCAATACCTAATGCAATTTCCTGAGCAATTCTTTTTTCATTAAATCCATCATAAAGACCATCAGTAATTGTCTGATACTTTCTGTTTTCCGGCAGATTAGCATCTAAGAGATATAAAGTTGCATTGTTAAACTTGTCTAGTTTCCAAATCTTAAGCTTTACTTCCTGATCTCTAATTGTGACAGATACTGTTTCACCGGTGTCTACTGCGTGTTCGTAAATTTCTTTATTTACAGGATGTTGGTTTTCAGGTCTACCTTCAGCATTGATTACCTGTTTTGAGTAACCTTTGCGCCATAAAAGTCCAATTCCTGTTACAGGATAAGAAAATTCTTTTGCCGCTTTTAAAATATCTCCTGCTAAAATACCTAATCCACCTGCATAGATACGCATATTTTCATCTAATCCGTATTCCATGCAGAAATAAGCTGTATGTGGCTTATTGTTGTTCATTAACAAATCACTCCCTATAATATTAACTAAAATTTTCTGTTTTTTTCTAATAATAGTTATTCCTATCTGTTTATTATATCAAATTATCAGCAAATGTCTATTTTTTGAAAACATTTTCTTTAAATCTTTCTAATAACTTATGCTCATTATCACTATCAGGCAGAAAATAGTAGGCTGGAATTTCGCTGTGAATCACTGGTATTTCAAAGCTTAAGCCCTTTTCCATTGCTTTAAGATAGCGTTTTGCAGTCTGCTCCCAAGTATATTTGCTTTCTACTCGTTCTTTAGCTTTTAATTGATAATCCCGCCAAATTGATCTTTCACCGACAATTTTTTTGAGCCCTCTTGCAATATCAGCAGGGTCTTCGGGATCAATTAAAATTCCAAATTCATCATCAGCCATAATCTCACTTTGACCTCCATTTTTAGTCACAACTGCAGGTAAACCAGCTGCCATTGCTTCTACAGGTGCTAATCCAAATGGCTCATAGAAAGAGGTAAGTGAAAAAACTGATTCTCTTTCTGCAAGATAGCCATAACATTCTGCTAGTTCTTTTTGGCTGCCTAAAGGAAACATGGAAACTTTACCTTCTAAATCATGTTCGTCAATAACTTCCATTATTTGATCTAAAATTTCTTTTTCTTCTCCTGCGGCAGAGCTGTAATCTTCAAACGGATTTTCTATACCACGAAGGGTGATCACTAGATTTGCTTTTTGCTGCAGTTCTTGATCTTCTGCAAAAGCCTTAACTAATGCTAAGTGATTTTTCTTTTGATCAAGACGGCTGGCGCAAATTACTGCCGGTTTTTCAATTCTTGCAGGCTCTAAATCTCTATTTAAATACTTTTCAATCATTTCAGCAGTTGCTTTAGAATAATTTCCATCAAAAACATCAGTATTAACTCCAGGTGGGATCACAGAAAATTTATTATCATTGTCTACATCCACAGCTCCTTCATAATATGGATGAGAATATTGTTCATTTCTTTCTTGAGTAGTACTGACTATAATTTGGTTAGAAAATTTCATTGTTAATCTTTCAGCTATAATGCGGCTGTGAAATTGGAATCTATCTATTAATTGATCAAAATTAGCTTTAGAAAAATTTAATTTATCCATTTTCTGGGCTCCAAGTGAATGGCCTGTAAATGAAAAGGGAGTCTCCATTTTTTCTTTCAATAAAACTCCTGCCAGTCCACCATCACCATAATGGGTGGTAAAAAAGTCTGGAAAAGCACCTTCCTCATCATAAAATTCGGCGATTGCATCAATATATTCCTTTAGGTGAGGCCACAACTTTTCTTTCGGTAGAAATTGATCTCCACCAAAGGGTAAACGAATTATTCGCAAATTATCACAATCTGGATAGCTGTCATAAAGGCTGCTGAACTCAGGCCAGTTTGGATCATTTATTTGACGGGTGATTATATCAACTTTAATACCCATTTCAGCTAAAGCTTTACTAACTTCTTTAACATAAACCAGCTGGCCTCCAAAATCTGGATGCTCAGTCCAATAACTGTCGTTAGGATCAAAGTTTCCCTGTGGATTTAAAAATGCTGCATGTTTAATTTCACTCATTAAAATTACCTCCCTCAATTGGCTGAATATCATAATAAGATATAATTTCCATTAGTGGCGGAACAGAAGATAGGGCACCAACACCTTGAATTTTAAAAGCTGCAACTGCATTTCCTAATTTGGCAGCTTCAATAATTGGAAGGCCCTTAAGAATTCCAGTTAAAAATCCGGACCAAAAAGAATCACCGGCACCAGTAACATCAACAACTTTTTCTGAAAAAACAGGAATATGTACCGGTTCATTTTTCCCATCTGAAAGTAGAAGTCCATCTTTACCTAAGGTTAAAATAACTATTTTAGCTCCATTATTATGATATTTTTTTAGATAATTTTCAGGATGGTCCTGGCCATAAAGATGATAGGCATCATCTAAGGAGGGTTTAATAAAATCAGCTTGAGCTAAAAGCTCACGTATTATTTCACTCCCCTTATTACCTTCCGGCCAGAGAATAGCTCTAAAACTTGGATCAAAAGCAAAAAGTTTATTTTTTTTAACTGCATGTTCTACAGCTTTAATAGCATTTGCCCTTGCAGGATTTTTGGAAAGTATGAAACTTCCAGTAAAAAAGACTGAAGAATTATCTATTTTATTGTATATCTTTTCAGTTATCTCTATATTAATATCTGCTCCCCTGTAAGCAAGCCAGGAAGGTGTTTCTTTACTTTTGTTGACAAAAATAATTGGTGTTCCCTCTTCCTGATCATGCTGCAGACAGTCGAGGTTAACCCCCTCTTTTTCTAAAATTTCTGTCAAATATTCTCCAAATTCATCTTTACCGACTCTACTAATAAAGGCTGTTTTATTTTCTAAGCGCTGCATATTGACTAAGACATTGGCTGGAGAACCACCAAAATAGCGGGTGAAATTAGCACATTCTTTAAGTGGTGCTTCTTCTCTAGAAATCATATCTAGTAAAACTTCTCCATAAGCAGTTATATCGAAATCATTTTTTTCGAAAGTTAAACTGTCA
>NZ_QBLR01000365.1:0-3205 GCF_003070835.1 Halanaerobium sp.
ATTTAATTAAACAGGAGGAAAATAATGCGAAAAGATAAAGTTGTAGATATTGAAGAAGCATTAGATTTAATCAAAGATGGAAATACTATTTCTACAAGTGGATTTGTTGGTTTTGGTCATGCTGAAGGAATTACTAAAGCATTGGAAGAAAGATTTGAAAAAACTTCTAAACCTGAAAATCTTACTTTAGTTTATGCAGCTGGCCAGGGTGATGGTAAAGATCGTGGACTAAATCACTTAGGACATGCCGGTTTACTAAAAAGGGTTATTGGTGGACACTGGGGTTTAGCACCTAAATTAGGTGAATTAGTTAATGAAAACAAAATTGAAGGCTATAATTTACCTCAGGGAGTAATCAGTCATATGTTTAGAGACACAGCAGCTGGCAAACCTGGTACAATTACTCATGTAGGTTTAAAGACTCTGGCTGATCCTAGAGTACAAGGGGGTAAGCTTAATGATATTACAACCGAAGATATTGTTGAGTTAATTGAGTTAGATGGAAATGAATATTTAAGATACAAACCAGTTCCAGTTGATGTAGCAATTTTAAGAGGAACAACTGCTGATGAAAAAGGTAATATTTCAATGGAAAAAGAAGCAATGCCTTTGGAAAGTTTATCTATTGCTCAGGCAGCTAAAAACTCAGGTGGTAAAGTAATTGTGCAGGTTGAAAGAGTTGCAGAAGCTGGTAGTCTTGATCCAAATAGAGTTGTTATTCCAGGTATATATGTAGATGCTGTTGTTATTGCAGAAGATGAAAAAGATCATATGCAGTCTTTTGCTGAGCAGTATAACCCTGCTTATACTGGAGAAACAAGAGTTCCACTTGGTTCATTATCGCCACTTGAACTTAATGAAAGAAAGGTTATTGCGAGAAGAGCTGCCATGGAATTAGTTCCAAATGCTCTTGTTAATTTGGGAATTGGTATGCCCGAAGGAGTAGCGGCTGTTGCTTCCGAAGAAGGTGCAAGTGATGAGATGAACCTTACTGTAGAGGCTGGACCTGTTGGGGGTATTCCTGCCGGAGGACTAAGTTTTGGTGCTTCAACTAACCCGGAAGCAATTGTAGATCAGCCATATCAGTTTGATTTTTATGATGGTGGTGGACTTGATGTAGCATTTTTAGGTCTGGCACAGGCTGATAAGGGTGGTAATGTTAATGTAAGTAAATTTGGCCCTAAGATTGCAGGAGTTGGCGGATTTGTTAATATTACTCAGAATGCAAAAAAGGTAATTTATTGTGGAACATTTAAAGCTGGTGGCTTAAAAGTAGAGGTTGATAATGGTGAATTAAAGATCAATCAGGAAGGGAAAATCACCAAGCTTGTAGATGAAGTTGAACAGATTTCATTCAGCGGCGAATATGCTGTTGAGAAAAATCAGGAAGTAATTTATATTACAGAAAGAGCAGTATTTGAATTATCTGAAGAAGGAATTGTTCTTACAGAAATAGCACCTGGAGTTGATATGCAGAAAGATATATTAGACCAGATGGATTTTGAACCAGCTGTTGCTGATGACTGTAAAGAAATGGATAAAAGAATATTTACTAAGGGACTAATGAATTTAGAAGCTGATATTGATAAGAATCGTATAAACTAATAAATTATAAAATGTATTGGAGGAGAAAAGTATGTTAGGAGTTCTTGCTATAATTGCAACTTTAGTTGCATTGATGTATTTTGCTTATAAAGGGGTAAGTGTACTTGTTTTAGCACCAATTTTAGCCATGGCTGCAGCCTTGATGGCTGGAGAAGTTCCACCACTGCATGCCCTATCAACTCAATTCATGCCAGCAGCAGCCGGATATATTGGAACATATTTCCCTGTATTCTTAGCTGGTGCAATTTTCGGTAAATTAATGGGTGTTTCTGGGGCCGCTGCTGCTATCGCTGATTTTGTAGCAGAAAAGTTTGGACCTAAAAGAGCTATTACAGCTGTTGTTTTTGCTACAGCTCTTTTAACTTATGGTGGAGTTTCCCTGTTCGTTGTTGTTTTCGCTATGTATCCAATTGGAGCTTCATTATTAAAGAAAGCTGACATTCCAAAACGTCTGCTTCCTGGTGCAATTGCTCTGGGTGCATTTACCTTTACAATGACTGCTTTACCTGGTTCACCACAGTATATTAATACAATGCCTACAGTGTACTTTGATACAGATATTTATGCTGCACCTGTGCTTGGTATTATTGCCTCTTCAATTATGTTCTTTGGCGGTGTAAAATATTTAAATTATAGAGCAAATATGATGCAGGCTGAGGGTGAAGGTTATGGAGATCATGATGATGGAGATTTACATTTAGAAGATGACAATCTTCCAAGTTTTGGACTTTCAATCACTCCTATAGTCATTGTTTTTATTTTGAACTTTATTTTGACAAACTGGTGGTTTGAACGTCCATCTGTAGTTGATAAGTATCAGGCTGTTGGCGGATCAATTAATGGAACCTGGCCTGTTGTTATCGCTCTTTCAGTTGCAGTTGTATTTGTTCTTATTTCAATGAAGAAGTTTATTCCTGAAAGAAATGAGAAGGTATTTGATGGTTCTGTAGGTGCTTTGTTACCTATCTTTAATACTGCATCTGAGGTAGGATATGGTGGAGTTATCAAGTCATTAACTGCTTTTGCTACAGTTAAGAGTGGTCTTGTGTCTATGACAATTCCATCTATCTTTAAAGTAGGTATTTCAACTACTTTACTTGCCGGTATTGTTGGATCTTCTTCCGGTGGTACTGCTATTGCTCTTGAAGTATTATCTGAAGACTTTTTAGCAATGGGTATTCCAGGACCGGTTTTACATAGAGTTATGCTTGTGGCTGCTGGTGGATTAGATAGTTTACCACACTGTGGTGCAGTAATAACACTCTTAGCGGTAACTCACTTAACACATAAAGAAAGTTATAAAGATATTGCATTTAATACAATATTATTACCGATCTTATCTGCTGTAGTCATTTCAGTATTCTATCTAGTAACTGGTATTTATTAATAACTAATGTAATATATTTATTATAAATTAACTGCAGAAGGGTTAGACATTTTAAATAAAATTTAAACTAAGCTCTTATACATTAAATAGTTAAGACAGTTTAACCTTTCTGTAGTATTAAAAAATCAATTAAAAGCATTTGGGGAAATAATTAAAATTTAAATTTTTTTAGCTTTTATTCTTTTAAAGGATAAAAATAATCTGTCATTTAAA
>NZ_QBLR01000366.1:0-3201 GCF_003070835.1 Halanaerobium sp.
TATTCTTGATGGCTGGTGGGTTGAAGGCTGTGAGCACGGAATTAATGGTTGGCAGTTTGGAGACGGTTATGTAGGTGAAGGTCAGGATGAAAGTGATCTCTACGCACTCTATAGAGTCTTATTAAATGAAGTTGTTCCAACTTTCTACGGCAATAAAGATCGCTGGAAAGATATGATGATGGAAAGTATTGCTACAACTTATGAAAGATTCTCTGCTAAAAAGATGTTAGAAAGATATTATTCTGAAATGTATAATAAATAAATAATAAAATTAAGGCCTGTCCTAACTCGCTTCGCTCTGATGACCTCGATGGTCAAATACAGAGCCGACCTTTCGTTATAAAACGAAGGCTTAGTGAAACATGGGACAGGCTTTTCTTAATTTATTTGCTTTTAGTCTGCAACCTTAAACTATGCTTGTAACGGTTTGTTTAAATGGGGAGTGCCCCAGACGCTACGACTAAATTGCTACTTGCTTTTAACAAGCATTGATTTTTGTAATTCCTCTTTTGTTTCCTCGTCCAATAAATATTCCACAATAGTCATTACAAATTCCATGGCAACTCCTGGGCCTCTGCCGGTGATCAGATTACCATCAATTACAACTCTATCCTCCTGGTAGTTACAGGAAGGCATATCTTTATCAAAACCAGGATAACTGGTTGCCTTTTTACCGTCTAAGATCCCTGCAGCCTCCAAAACAATTGGTGCTGCACAAACTGCTGCACATAACTTATTTTCTTCATTCAATTTCTTTATTATATTACGCAGTTCATTACTGTCACGCAAATTAGCAGCTCCCGGCATTCCACCAGGTAAAACTACAGCATCTAAATCAGCAGTATCAATCTCAGAAATCACAGTATCAGCTTCAACCTTTATGCCGTGATCACCTTCTATATTTTTACTGCCAATACCTGCAGTTATAACATCAAGTCCTGCTCGTCTTAAAACATCAATATTGGTAACTGCTTCAATTTCTTCAAAACCTTCAGCCAACGGAATTAAAATCTTTGCCATAAATTAGCCTCCTATTTTATTATTCTAAATTATCTTTGGCTTCTTCCTTATCATCATTATCTGCTTTATCTTCATTTTTTTTCTTTTCTACCATTTTAGTCTCATTCAAATATTTTGTTAAATCATCTGGTAATGATTTTAAATGATAATCTCTTTGTGGAAATGGTATTTCAATTTCATTTTCTTTAAAATGATCCCAGATAGACAATAAAACCTGACTACGGATATTCTGAATTCCATTCCTGGGATCACTAATCCAAAAACGAATCTCAAAATTAACTGAATTGTCACCAAAACCCATTAAAAGCACATTCGGTTCGGGTTTGCTTAAGATTCTATCTTTTTCTTCAATAGCTTTCATCATTAATTCCTGGACCAGCCTTAAATCACTGTTATAAGAAACACCAACTTCAGCATCTACTCTTACTAATTCATCACTGTAAGACCAGTTTATTACTTCTTTCGTAATAAAATCTTCATTTGGAATTAAAAATTCTTTACCAGAACGAGTAACAACTGAGACAAAGCGGGTATCTAATTTTTTAACCCAGCCATAAACATTTCCGATTTCAACTACATCACCAGGTTTAATTGATTTATCTGCTAAAATTATAATCCCACTGATAAAATTGGATACAATCTTCTGCAAACCAAAACCTAAACCAACACCAATAGCACCACCAAGGAATGCAAAAGCACTAAGGTCAATTCCAACTGCACTAAGGGTAAATAAAATTGCCGAAGTAAAGATTAAAAATTTAGCTATTTTATTTAATAATACCTTAACTGATGGAGTTAAATCATCACTTTTATCTATCCTTCCGGTTACCAAACGGCTTATCTTACCTGCAAGCCAGAATAAAATACTAAATATGATAACCGCCTTCATAATTAATAATAAAGAAATACGCAGGTTACCGCTGTTAAATGCTAAACTATCCAAGAAATTTATTGTTTCCTGATAGATGTTTAAAATTCTTAGAGCGGCAATTATCCAGATTAAAGCTGATAAAAATCTAAACATTTTATTTCTTGGAAAAAACAAAGTAATAGTTTTTACTACCAACCAGGCTGAAACTAAGTTCCCAAAAATACTTATAACCACTACAGGTAGACCAAAAGCTGCTGCAGTAACATAATATACTCCAATTAAAATCATTAAAATCAAAGGAAATAATAATTGATCAATTATTCTAGTCTTTTTTCGTTGTTTTAAAGCCTTAATTTTATCTAATAATTCATCAACATGTTTATATAAAATTTTAGATAAAAAATAGGCAGCAGCTATCATAAAAATAAAAATTACTAACTCAATTAAATTACTCCAGACCAAAAGATAATTTTCAATCTTATCTATAATAAGCTGTCCATATTCTTCTATTTGTATATCTTCGAGCATTAGATCACCTCATTAGATTCTACTATCATAATTATATTTTTATTTAATTCTTTAAGATTTAACAAAAGTTATCACTTTTAATTTTTTAAATAACTGAACGAATAAAAACATTCTGCATGAAAAATAGTAGTATAAATGAAATTAAAGCTGCTGTAATTGGTGTTAATATCCATCCTACTCCGATTTTACCCAGTAATTTAAAATTAATATTTCTACCACCTTTGGCAAGACCTAAACCTAAAACTGCTCCCACTACTGCTTGTGAACTGGAAACTGGCACTAGTGGTAAAGATGGCAGATTTAGCATTACTAAAAAATCTTTTAAAGTCGAGGATGCAAAGACAAAAAGTGTTGTAGAGCTTGCTAAAACAACAATAAAAGCCCCAATTGGAGAAATATCCATGATGCTTGATCCAACTGTAAGCATAACCCTTTTTGAATAGGTAACAACCCCAACTGAAATAGCAATTCCTCCTAAAAGAAATAACTGCTGTGCTCCTGTAAAGGTAAGTAAGCCTAAATTATAATTTGGTACTTCCATGATCCCGGTAAAGACGCCCATTACATTTGCAATATTATTAGCTCCCAGTGAATAGGCACCAAAAGCACCAACAATTAAAAGCCCCCAACGTGTATAAAAATCAAGATGAAGCAGGTGTATTTTAGCTTTATTGAGGCTCTTTTTAAAAATAAAATATAAGATTACTGCAAAAAAGCCTGACAAAATAGGTGAAAATATCCAGGCACCAACAATTTCTCTTAAAACATCTAAATCTGTCGCA
>NZ_QBLR01000037.1:0-22940 GCF_003070835.1 Halanaerobium sp.
TGATTATCCTCCTTAATTCTCTTCTCTTTTTTTCGCCATTACCTGTGCCTTACCAAGACGCAGATGATGTACCAGAGGTATTTTAGCCGGACAGACAAAGGAACAGGATCCACATTCAATACAGCTTAATACCTGCCATTCTTCCAGTTCGTCTACCATATCATTTTTTGCATAATTAACCAGCTGAGTCGGCATCAAAAACATCGGACAGGCATCCACACATTTTGCACAGTTAATACAGGGAGATGGTTCATAATCTTCAACCTCATCTCTAACTAAAACAAGAATACCAGAGGTTCCTTTAACTCCCGGTATGTTTAAATGCTTCTGAGCTGCTCCCATCATTGGTCCACCTGTTATTACTTTGGCAGCATCTTCTTTTAAGCCGCCAGCTTCTTCAACAAGATCACCAATATTGGTACCAATTCGATAAATTAAATTTTGAGGAGAATTTATTCCCCTACCTGTAATTGAAATAGATCTTTCATAAAGTGGCTTTCCGTCTCTTATTGCATCAGCAACTGCAGCAGCTGTTGAAGTATTATTAACAACAACCCCAACATCGAGCGGCAGGCCGCCGGCTGGAACTTCTCTGCCGAGTATCGCTTCAATCAGCATTTTTTCTCCACCCTGAGGATATTTTGTTTCTAAAGCCTGAACTTCAATATTTTCTTCATCTTTAACTGCATCCTGCATACTTTCGATTGCCTCAGGTTTATTTTCTTCAATTCCAATAATCCCTTTGGGCGCACCTGCAGCCTTCATTAAAGCTTTTAAACCAAAAACAATACTTTTAGGCCTCTCCACCATTACTCGATGGTCAACTGTTAGATAAGGCTCACATTCTGCTCCATTTAAAATCACATAATCAACATTTTTATCATCAGGGACTGACACCTTAACATGAGTTGGAAACATCGCTCCACCCATACCTACTATTCCTGCCTCTCTGATGATTTTTCTAATTTGAGCTGCATCGAGCTGATCTAAACTCTCATGTTTTTCCAGACCAGAATTAAGAAAATCTTCTTCGGCTGCCTCAATAACTACAGCATCTACAATATTTCCACCTGGATCTGTTACTTTTCTAATTTCTTTTACTGTCCCAGATACAGAAGCATGAATAGGAGCACAGACAAAACTGTCACTATCAGCAATTTTCTGGCCCATATCAACCTGATCACCCTTGCTGACAAGTACCTTCAGCGGTGCACCTATGTGCTGTTTTAGAGGAATAATTACTTCCTCAGGACGTTTAGCATTTTTTAAGGGTTTATCCTTGGTTAAATCCTTGTTATATTGAGGATGTATACCCTGTTTAAAAGTCAAAGCCTTCACTATATAATTTCACCCCTTATATATTTTTTCTAAGAAAATTTATAATTGAAAAATTTACTATAAATTTAAATTTAGAATGCAAACCATAAATTATTATATACTAATTGTTAAATAAGAACAACACTATTTGAGAAAAAGATTTTATTCACGAATGACTATGAATCCAGGATATCCTTCTTCCTCCAGATCAGCAGCTGCTGTTTCGGCCTCATCTCTATTTTTATAGCCAACTACCTGAACCTGATGAGGACTGCTGTCTGTAATTAAAACCTGATAACCAAGCTCTGAAACTGTTTCTTTTACTGTTAGAGCATTATTATAATTGGAAAAAGCTCCAATCTGGACCCTAAAACCACCTGGTTCTTCACCATTTGGAGAAGAATTACCAGCTGCTGTTTTTTCTGTACTCTGATTTTCATCTGGGGCAGCTGTCTCAGTTTGACTTTGACCTGCCTGCTCAACAGCAATCTGCTGTTCTTCTTCTGTAGGTGCGGTGAGATTGTTTTGACTGTTATTTAATTCTTCTGGTTCCGGCTTGCTTTCTTCCGCAGCAGGCGGATTCTGTGCCTGATCTGCCATTTCCTGAGACTCATCTTCCTCTACCAGAAAAGAAATCAAATAGCTTCCGGTTAGATAACCGATAAATAGAGCAGCTATTGACATAAAAATAACTACCACAACTAAAGAAAATCCATTTTCTTTTTTACTCATTTTCTCCACCTCTAATATTATTTGACATAAATTCAACTCCAGCTTCAAAAACTGTATTGAATGAGCCAGCTGCAACAATTAAATCAGCTTTATCAGCATTTTCAAAAGCTGCAAGACTGGCATCTGATAAATTATTATAAATCTGATATTCAAATTTTTTCGATTTAACCTGCACAGCTAAATCTTCAATTTTAATTGTCCTAAAAGAGTTATTTTCAGCCAGATAAAATTTTGGACTAAGATTATAATTAATAAATTCAGTTAAAATAGCAGCAAGGTCCTTATCCTTAAGAACAGAAAAAACAAAATGCAGATCTTTATATTCAGATTTAGAATTGTTAATATTTTTAAGCAGTTCTCTAAAAGCTGCTGGATTATGGGCACCATCCAGAATGATCAGAGGGTTCTCATAAATTTTCTCCATTCTCCCCGGCCAGTAAATATCAGCCAGAGCCCGCCTGATTTCATTTTTATTCACCTGATAGGAGTCTGATAATTCTTCTACAGACCTTAAAGCCAGGGCAGTATTTACAGCCTGATGTTCTCCCAAAAGTGATAGTCTATATTCAGCTATGCTTTGCTCTTTTCTTTTTAAATGGATAATATTATCTCTTAGATTACCACTGCTTTTTATTAAATCATATTCCTTACTTAAAGCAATAAACTTTGAATTTTTAGCTTGAGCTTTATTTTGGATCACACTGAGTGCTTCAATCTGCTCAACAGCCGTAATCACTTTAGAATTTTCTTTGATGATTCCTGCTTTTTCAGTTGCTATTTCAGCAATTGTGTCTCCCAGAAATTCTCGGTGTTCCAAACTGATATTGGTAATCAGCGATAAAAGTGGTTTTTTAACAATATTCGTAGCATCAAGTCTGCCTCCGAGTCCGGTTTCCAGAATTACTATTTCTGGATCATGCTGTTTAAAATATTTGAAAGCAATTACAGTTACAATTTCGAAAAAACTGGCTTCTACCCCGGTCTGCTCTTTCAATTTTTCAGCTGCCAGTTTAACTTCAGCAGTGATTTCTTCCAGTTCATAGGTCGAACAGCTCCTGCCGTTTATTTTAATCCGCTCATTAAAATGAAAAAAATGCGGTGAGCTGTAAAGAGCAGTTTTATAACCTGCTTCTCTGTAAATACGTTCTAAAATAGCTGCAGTTGAACCTTTACCATTTGTCCCGGCAATATGTATTACATCTAAATCACGCTGAGGGTTTCCTAGATATTTCAATAATTTTCTGATCCGCTCCAGGCCCGGTTTATAGCCGGCTTCAGTCCCAAACATCGATAAAGAATTTATATATTTAAAAGGATCCATAATTTCCTCCAGTTCTTTATTTGCATTAAATAGCATTTTTAAGATAAAATATATTAAGGCACTATTATTATTATACACAAAAATGAAGAAAAGAACAAAAATTAATATCTAACTATTTGGGGGAGATTACATGTCATTACTGGGAGTATCAATTTTTTCGCTTTTTGCAGCTCAATTTTTAAAAATATTTTTTATTAGACCAATGAATTTTTATACCTTTTTCACTTCTGGAGGAATGCCCAGCTCTCACTCTTCTTTTGTTTCAGCTCTCACAATTACAGTTGGCTTAAAACACGGCTTTTCTTCTGACCTTTTTGCCATTGTAACTGTTTTCGCTTTAATTGTAACCTATGATGCCAGTGGTGTCCGGCGGGCAGTAGGCCAGCAGGCAAATGTCTTAAACAATCTGATCAAACATCTTGAAAATAAATCCTCTGTCAAAGAGAGACAGCTGTTGATCAAAGAAGATTTAAAAGAATTAATCGGCCATACTCCTTTTGAAGTATTTGCTGGAGTTCTGCTGGGAGCAGTAATAGCACTTTTAAACTGGTATTATATTTAATCAAATTTGAAAGTAGTTTAGAAGAATTAAAACCATCAGCTAAAAGGAAGAAAATCCGCCCAACTGATCAGTTAACTGATCTGCTCTGGACGGATTTTTTCATTTACTCAATCCTGATTAAATATTAATTTTTTGTATTTATATTTTACTATTTTAAAGCTGCTTCAATCTCTGCTGCAGCTTTTTCTGCTTTAAAGCCTAATTCTTCTCCTACTTCTTGACCTTTTCCACTTAAACCAAAGCGGTCAAGTCCGATAACCAGGCCATCTCTACCAACAAGCTTGTACCAGCCAGTTGTTACTCCTGCTTCGACTGCTACTCTTAACTTAACTTCCGGCAGCTCATGAGCTGCTGCATATTTTTCGAACTTTCTTCTTTCCGGTACTGATACTACTGCAGCTTTGATACCTTTTTCTGCAAGAAGTTTAGCACTCTCTTCTGCCAGGTTGACTTCACTACCACTGGCAAAGATCATGGTATCTGCATCCTCTGGCTTACTGACAAAGTAGCCACCGTTGTTGAAGTTATCCATTCCCTGATATTTTTCGATATGCTTTAAGTTCTGTCTGGTTAGAATTAGAGCTGTCGGCTGGTCTGTTGTTTCCAGAGCTTCTACCCAGGCAGCCTTGGCCTCTTCTTCATCTCCAGGTCTCAAAACTTTAAGTCCGGGGATAATTCTTAAGGATTCAACATGCTCTATTGGCTGATGGGTTGGTCCATCTTCTCCAACAAAAACTGAATCATGAGTAAAGACATAGATTACAGGCTGCTTCATTAAAGCTGCCAGTCTGATTGCCGGACGCATATAATCAGCAAAGGTTAAGAAGGTTGCTGCAAATGGTCTTAAGCCCTGATGTAAGGAAATACCATTAACAATGGCTCCCATCGCGTGTTCTCTGACACCAAAGCGGAAGTTGCGGCCGGAGTAGTTACCTTTCTGCACCTCTCCGTATTCTCCGTTATAGGTTTTAGTTGAAGGAGCTAAGTCTGCTGAACCACCAACTAAATAAGGTACTACCTCAAATGCTTTAGTTAAAGCTGCTCCAGCTGACTTTCTGGTAGCTATTGGAGCTTCTATCTCTAAGTCCATAATTTCTTCTTTTAAGTCAACAGGAAGTTTGAGGCTCATTGCCTGATCCCATTCTTTTTTCAGTTCAGGGTTTGCTTTTGCCCAGGCCTTAAACTCTGCTTCCCATTCCAGGCGCTTATCCTGCATCTCAGCCGCCTGCTTGCGGAAGAATTCTTTGACCTCATCTGAAACATAAAATTTCTTGTCTGCAGGCAGTCCAAACTTTTCTTTTAAGCCTTTGATCTCATCTTCTCCTAAAGGTGCACCGTGAGCATCTGCTGTATCCTGCTTGTTTGGTGCTCCCAGGGCGATATGAGTTTTAGCCATAATTAAGGTTGGTCTGTCTTTATCAGATTTACCCTGGTTGATCGCATCTCTTAGCTGATCGATATTATGTCCATCTACATTTTCTATAACCTGCCAGCCAAAAGCCTTAAAGCGGTCGGCCACTGATTCGGTAAAAGCCAGGTTGGTACTGCCGGCAATAGAAATATCGTTATCATCATAGATTGCAATTAACTTATCTAAACCTAAGTGTCCTGCCAGTGATGCTGCCTCAGAGGTGATACCCTCCATCATGCAGCCATCACCCATAATTGTGTAGGTATAGTGGTCTACAATTGTGTGTTCTTCTGTGTTATATTTTTCTGCCAGCATCTTTTCGGCTAGTGACATTCCAACTGCATTGGTAAAGCCCTGGCCTAAGGGGCCGGTTGTGGTCTCTACTCCATCTGTTTCTCCATACTCGGGGTGACCTGGTGTTTTAGAATGGAGCTGTCTAAAGTTTTTTAGGTCCTCCATTGATAGATCATAACCTTTTAGGTGTAAAAATGAGTATAAAAATGCTGATCCGTGTCCTGCTGACAGTACAAAGCGATCTCTATCGGGCCAGTCTGATTTTGAGGCATCCATATCCATTACTTCTCCGAATAATAGAGCACCAATATCAGCACAGCCAATCGGCATTCCTGGATGACCAGAATTTGCCTTTTCTACAATGTCTGCAGCTAATCCTCTTACTGTATTTGCAACTTCTTTTAACAAAATTTATCCCTCCCAGAATTAAATAAAGTTTTCTCAACTATTATTTTATATGTTAAGCCATAAAATGTCCAGTCAGACAAATAAATAATTTCAGTTTAAGATGCAGTAGTTTATTAATGATTAACAGAGTTAATTTAAGCCGTGAATTAACTCTGAGCCTCATTTAACTCACTCTGCCTCCGTTTTTGATGGTTATTATAGACAGAAGCTAGATAAATTCCTCCCAGAATAAAAGCGCCTCCAATCATAGTTGTCAGTCTTACCTGTTCATTTAATAAGAGCCAGGCTAAAAAAGTGGTTAAAATTGGCTCTCCCAGGATTGATAAAGAAACAATAGAGGTTGAGAGGTATCGGACTGCATAATTGAGAATTGAATGTCCAATCAGGGTCGGCCCAACAGCCAGCGCTAAAAAGAGCAGATAATTATTTAAGCCGTGACCGGTAAAGGGAATATCAAATAGATAAACACCGATTCCTAAAAATATGGCGGCATATGTATATAAAATATAGAGGTAGGGAAAATAATCAAGTTTTTTTCGCACCCCTCTTCCGATAAAAAGATAAGAGGAGGCAAATAAAGCAGCCGAAAGAGCAAGAAAATTACCAAAAAGCTTATCCCCCAGCTGATACAGGTCCCCAATACTAATAATTGCACTGCCAATAACTGCCATAATAATCCCGATGACTGCTCCTTCTTTTAAATCTTCTCTGGCAAATAAATACTCTAATATAATTGTGAACAGCGGCTGCAGAGCCACAAAAATAACTGAATTGGAAATATCAGTATACTGAATAGAACTAATCCACAAAATAAAATGAACCGCCAAGAGAAAACCGACCAGTAAAGGTCGGTAATCCAGAAAATAACGCACCTTGCTTTTATGTTTGAAAAAGAAATAAGGACTTAAAAGCAGAACTGTAAATAACATTCTGTAAAAGGCAGTTATCAGCGGTGGTGCTGAAACTATTTTAATAAGTATTCCAGAGAGTGATAAAAAGAAAATTCCAACTGCAAGCAGTATATATATCTTTTTTTTAAAATCCATTTTATCACACCTGCTTTTTTAAGTTTATTGTATTTCTACTTCCTGACTTAAATTACTTTCTTCCAGAACAATCAGCTGATCATAGTGCTTGAATTCTACTTTATCCCCAGAAATCAGCATATATTTAACCTGATTTTCTTTAACTGTAACCTCAATCTGACTTCCCTTAAAACGGAGTCTAAATTGATATTCATTCCAGCCGTCCGGCAGATGAGGATGGAAGTATAATTTACCATTAAACATTCTCATCCCACCAAAACCCTGCACCAGAGCCAGCCAGGTTCCACCCATACAGGCAGTATGAACTCCCTGATAGGCATTTTCATTATAATCATCCAGGTCAAGGCGAGCAGTCTGCATAAAGTAATTATAGGCCTGATTTTTGTAACCTATCTCTGAGGCCAGAATACTGTAAATTGCCGGAGATAGAGATGAATCATGGGTAGTTTTGGGTTCATAATAATCATAATTTCTAATCTTTAAATCACGGCCAAACTGATCCCCAAGCTGGAGCATCAATAGTATCACATCAGCCTGTTTGATCACCTGATAGCGCCAGATAATCAGCGGATGCCAGTTTTTAACCAGAGGTAATTCAGCATCAGGTATATTATCTACCTCAATTGGATTCTTATAAAGAAATGAGTCATCCTGAGGGGTGATTTCTAATTCCTCATTGTGCGGCAGATAAATATCTTCTTTAATTTCCTTCATCTCTTTAATTTCATTTTCGGTTAATCCTATCCGCTCTGAGAGTCTTTTGTATTTTTCAGGCGCTCTTTCTTTAATGATCTCAGCCATTTTAACCGCTGTATCCAGATTAAATTTAGCCATGTAATTAGTGTAAGCATTATTGTTTACACCGGGTTTATATTCATCCGGACCGCAGACTACATTGAAGCAGAATTGATTATTCTTCATTGGAATATAGCTGCCCAGGCTGAGCCACATCCGAGCTGTTTCAATTAAAATTTCCAGACCGTAATTTTCAATAAACTCCTGGTCCCTGCTTACCTGGTAATAGAGATTAACAGCATAGGCAATATCAGCATTGATATGATACTGTACGGTTGAGCCCATAAAAAAGCCGGATGCCTCTTCTCCGTTAATTGTTCGCCAGGGGAATAATACACCATTAAGCTTCATCCGCTCAGCGTTTTTTCGAGCTTTATCTAGAGTATTATATCTAAAGAGCAGCAAATTTCTTGCTACTTCCGGCCGCTGAAAAGCATAAAAGGGCAGTATATAACTTTCTGTATCCCAGAAATAATGACCTTCATAATACTCACCACTAATTCCCTTGGCAGCTACACTTGTCTGACCATCCTTACCTGTAGCCTGCAGAATATGAAAAGCATTGAATCTAAATGCCTGCTGCAGCGAATCATCTCCATCAATTTTAACATCTACATCCTGCCAGTAACCTGACATAAATTCTGCCTGTTCTTCGACCAGGTTTTCAAAACCGGTAATTGAAGCTCTGGCAGCTGAAGCTCTAGCATCACTGAGAGGGTTTTCGCCCTCTTCCTGACTGTGATTGACCCCAACAATTTTATCGATTGTATATTCTTCACCCTCAACTGCACTGATGTCAAAAATCCAGTCAACCCGGTTATCGGATGATCTTTTTTTAACCTCCGCGTTATCCTTAGAGCGCTCATCAAGCAGATGTTCTACCACATAGGCAACCTTAAAGTTTGTGCTTTTAACTCTATGTAAAAGATGGCCGGTATTGGTATCAACTTCGCTTTCTATGACTTCTAAAGCTTTTTTATCCCGCAGGTGGTGGTGGTTGCTGACATCTCCATTGACAGCAGAATTAACACTGATCTTACCGGAAAAGTTTATCGCTTTAAACTGATATCTGATAGCCCCAATATGTTCCCTGCTTAAAGAAATTAAACGTGTAATTTTAACCTCTATCTTTCTTCCCTGGCGGTCTTCCCAGAGAATTTTACGCCTTAAAACTCCCTGCTGCAGGTCCAATTCGCGTTTGTAATCTAAGATCTGTCCCTTTAATAAATTTAATTTTTCTTCGTTAATATAGAGATTAATTTCACTCCAGTCAGCTAAATTAACCATTGTCTGACCATTTTGGGGTAAATTCGGAGCTTCTTCTCCATACATTATTTTTTCTGACGCATAAACTCCATTAATATAAAAACCTGGAGTTGAAGTATCTTCACTCCCCGGATAATCTTCTTCCAGAGTTCCCCGCAGTCCCATATAACCATTGCCCAGAGTAAAAATAGCCTCATTGTGGTGGTTGTGGTCTAAGAGAAATTCTTCCTCAGTAATTTTCCAGGCCTGAGAAGGATAAATTGCCTCTTTATCCATTTTTCTGGCGTGATATGTTCTCAAATCAAGTCCCCTCCTTAAATTTTTATTCCCTCACTTTAAGAGAATATACTTCTATATTAATTTCTTTAACATTAATTCCTGTATTATTTTCCAGATGTTCTTTTAAAGCTGCTTTAAATTCTTTAATAAATTTTCTAATTTTGATGCCATAGACAATCTCCAGGGATAAATTGATAAATAACTGGTTATTTGTTTCTTCAACTTTAACTTTTTTAAACTCGGTTATTTTAGGATATTTATTAATCAAATATTCAATTAGATCAACCAGAACCCGGTTACTAATACTTAAATTCCCGTAAAAGCTGAACCGCGGCCGAACAATACTTTTTTCATGTCTGACAGTCTGGTTGTCTTTTTTAAAAAATAGTTCTAAAGAGTGGAGTAAATAACCGGAAAAATCCTGTTCAACCTCAATTGTCGGCACTGGAATTACATGTTTCCCCTCATTGTTACGTACTGAAAGTGCTTTTTCTATTTCCTCAGCTGAAGAAATATCTTTAATATCTATATACTGGTCAATTCCACCAAGTTCAAGTCTTTCATTAATTCTTTCGACCATTCCGGTAGAAGTTCCCAGAATTAATATTTTATCTTCATTAAGTTTTTTTAGACATTTTTTAACTTCTTCTGTCTGGTTTTCGTCAAAAAATAAAGCCCGTCTGATGGCTCCCATTTTACTTTCTTCTCTTTTGGCAGAGCTTCCCGCCATAATTTTACCGGCATAGATTAAAAGTCCATCATCAACTATCAATGGAATCTGATACTGATTTGCCAGCAAAACTGCCCGGTGACTTTTCCCTGTTCCGCTGGGTCCAACAAGAGCATATACTTTCATATTTTAAAATTACCTTCTTTCCTTAAAAAATAAAATAATTGACCTCAGGTTGATTATATATTTTTTTAGGAATAATTTCAATTTAATGTGAGAAGAAAGATTTAATTTATGTCCTGAACTGAATCTCTGACCACTAATTCAGGAGGATATAAAATATGTTTCCCTGCCAGATCCTGATTTTCAATTATTTTAATCAAGAGCTCGACTGCTTTTTCTCCCTTTTCCAGTCCTGTGTTTTTAATAGTTGTTAATGGCGGCTCTATATATTCGCCCATTTTTATTGAATCAAAGGCAATTAACGAAAGATCCTCAGGAATTCTAATCCCTGCATCTTTCAGAGATTTAATAATTCCAAGTGCCATTAAATCGTTAGCAGCAAAAACTGCTGAAATTTCATTATAATCTTTGATCAAATTTTTGGCAGCTAAGTGGGCTCCTTTTTCTGTAAAATCAGATTCGATAATCCAATCCTCATTTAGCTGAAGATTATTCTCCTTTAAAGCCTGAAGATAACCTTCTAACCTGTATTTACCAGCCACCAAATTTAAAGGACCTGTTATAGTGGCAATTTTTTTGTGGCCCTTTTTTATTAAATAATCTACAGCCTGATAGGCACCCAACTGGTTATCTGTATCAACCCAGGAAATATCTCTATCAGCCATGGGATTGCCATTAAAAACAAAAGGTGTTTTATTTTCTTGAAGATATTTTATTCGCGGATCATTGAGTTGAGGTTCGGTTAGGATAACCCCATCAAAATTAATTTTTTGATTAATTTCTTTAAAAGATGCAAAGTTTTCTTTTTCAACTGGTGGAATAGTTAGACTGTATCCCTGCTGATAGGCTGCATTATTAACTCCATGCAGAAATTCCAGAAAAAAGGGGTCTGAAACGGATCGTGGTGCTGAAGGTAAAATCACAGCTATAATCTTAGTGTTTTTTTCTGCAAGTGCCTGAGCAACTTTATTTGGCTGATAGTTATATTTTCTGGCAATCTTTAGAATATTATTTTTGGTTTCTTCTTTGACTCTGCAGTCATTTTTTAGGGCACGAGAAACTGTTGATTTTGAAACTCCTGCCATTTCTGCAATATCAGACATTTTAATTTCCATTTATTATTCCCCACTTTTTAATTTTTGCAACCGGTTGCAAAAAAGTATAAAAAAATAATCTGTTAAAATCATAGCATTATATTTCTCTAATGTAAAGGCAATTGATATATTTTTATCAATTTAAATTAGTGAATACAAAGACTCAGGATAATAAGACTGCATAAACCATGTTAAAAAGGGAGTCAATTTAAAATCAACTCCCTCCACAAAATCATTATTTAACAATTATTGTTCCAGCCTCACCTTTTACAGCCCCGCTAACTTTATTTAAAGAGGTAATTACAGCTTTTTTTCCACCTTCTCTTACAAATTTGACTGCTGATTCTACCTTAGGTGCCATACTTCCTCTGCCAAACTGTCCTTCAGATAGATGTTTTTCGATTTCTTCAATTGTAATTTCGCCCAGAGCCTTTTCTTCAGCTGTACCATAATTTATCATCACATTATCTACATCTGTTAAAATTAAAAAGAAATCAGAGTCTGTATTCTGAGCCAGAATGCAGCCGGCCCGATCCTTATCAATAACTGCCTCAACACCCTTTAATTCGTTTTCCTTTTCTACTACTGGAATTCCGCCTCCTCCAGCAGCAATGACAATCCTCTTATTTTCGATTAAATCATTAATTAAATCTTTTTCCATTATTTTAAGTGGCTGCGGTGATGGTACAACTCTTCTCCAGCCGCGGCCGCTGTCTTCCACCCATTTTTCTCCCTTTTCTTTTTCCTGTTTTTTAGCATGTGCTTTATCAAAAAAAGGTCCAACAGGTTTTGAAGGGGTATCAAAGGCAGGATCATCCTGATCAACTAAAACCTGAGTTACTACTGAAGTACTATGTAGTTTAATATTTTTATCTTTAAAAACATTTAAAAGGCTGTTCTGAATCATATAACCTATAAATCCCTGGGTTTGAGCTCCACAAAAATCAAGGGGCAGTGCCGGAATCTTGCTGGCGGCAGCCTGCTGTAATAATATATTCCCAACCTGTGGTCCATTTCCATGGGTAATTACAATTTCATGGCCTGAGGCAGCTAATTCTCCAATCTGTAAACAACTCTGATAAACATTGTTCATCTGTTCAGCTGCTGTTCCTTTCTGTCCTGGTTTTAAAATTGCATTTCCACCTAAAGCAATTGTCAGTCTCATCCTATAACCTCCAGATAAATATTAATTTTAAATTAAAAAATTAAATATAATTTAACTATATAACAATAATATAATATATTTCTGAAAATTACAACATATTTTTAGAGAATAATGCCTAAATAGAAAAAAGACCTGCCGCCAGGCAGATCTCATTAAAAATAATTTTATTTGTGAATTCATTTACTTGTACCAGGTTCAAAACGGGGGTTTTGAACCTGGTACAAGAGTATATCTATTATTACTTATATTTTTTAATTACAATACAGGCATTCTGACCACCAAAACCAAAGGAATTACTTAAAGCAGCATTAATTTCAGTTTCTCCTGCTTTATTTGGCTGATAATCAAGGTCACAGCCTTCTCCTCCTTCTTCAAAATTCATAGTAGGAGGTACAACATTTTCTTTAACTGCCATAGCAGAAATAATTGCTTCAACTCCACCAGCAGCACCAAGTAAGTGACCGGTCATTGACTTGGTAGATGAAACTTTCAACTTATAAGCATGATCACCAAATAGCTTTTTGATCGCTGTTGATTCGTACTGATCATTTAAAGGTGTTGATGTACCGTGGGCATTAATATAGTTGATTTCTTCAGGCTTCATACCTGCTCTGTCAACTGCTGCCTTCATAGCTCTAACAGCACCTTCTCCTTCTGGAGCTGGAGATGTAATATGATAAGCATCACCTGAAGCACCATAACCAACAACCTCAGCAATGATATTAGCTCCCCGCTTTTTAGCACTTTCTAAAGTCTCTAAAATCATAATACCTGCACCTTCACCGATAACAAAGCCATCTCTATCCTTATCAAAAGGACGGCTTGCTTTCTCAGGCTCATCATTTCTGGTTGAGAGAGCTTTCATATTACCAAAACCTGCAACTGCAGAAGGTGTAATCGAAGCTTCTGTACCTCCAGCAATCATTATATCAGCGGCACCTCTCTTAATTGTCTCAAAAGCCTCGCCAATTGCTGTAGTAGCTGATGCACAGGCTGTTACAGTATTCATATTTGGCCCCTTTGCCCCGGAATAAATAGCAACATTACCGGCAGCCATGTTAGAAATCATCATTGGAATAAAGAAAGGACTAACTCTTCTCGGTCCCCGGCTGTGAAGTCTTTCTACCTGTTCTTCAAAAACTTCAATTCCACCAATACCGGAACCAACTATAACTCCTGTTCGATCAGCAATCTCATCAGTAATTTCTAAACCTGCATTTTCTAAGGCCTTCATTGCTGAAACAATTGCATACTGACTGTAAAGTGCAAGTCTTTTTGCTTCCTTGCGCTCTATGTAATCTCCTGGATCAAAATCTTTAAGCTCAGCTCCAATTTGACTTGGAAAATCGGCAGCATCAAAATTTTCGATTTTAGAGATACCTGATTTTCCAGCTTTAATATTTTCCCAGAATTCTTCTAATTCTGTACCCAAAGAATGAACAACACCTGCACCTGTAATTACAACTCTCTTACTCATTTAAATAATCTCCTCCTAAATCAATCTGATTAAATTTATTATTTTAATTTCTTTAATGTCTTTTTAAGGCTTTTTTCATCTTCAACATTATAGGCGTTTAATGAGCGGTCAATTCTTCTCATCAGGCCTTTTAGAACTCTGCCCGGGCCAACTTCAACATAATCTTCGTAGTCATCAGCTTTAAAAAGCTCAATAGTTTCTACCCAGCGCACACTGTTATCCAGCTGTTTAATCAGTGCAGCCTTAATCTCACTGCTTTCTTTGACATAATCAGCTGTAACATTGGCAATTAAAGGAATCTGCGCATCATTAAAATCAACTGCTTCGATTGTATTTTTTAGCTCTTCTTTTGCCGGCTCCATTAAGGGTGAGTGAAATGCTCCACTAACTGAAAGGGGAATAACTCTTTTGGCTCCCTTTTCGGCTAAGAGTTCTTCTGCTTTACCAACTGCTTCTACCTCACCAGAGATAACTACCTGACCGGGAGAATTATAGTTAGCTACTGTTACAATACCATCAACTTGATTTAAAACCGCTTCAACTTCCTCATCAGCAAGTCCAATCACTGCTGCCATAGTCCCTTTACCTTCTGGATCTGCCTGATCCATCAGCTCACCACGGCGGCGCACCAATTTTAAACCATCTTCAAATGACAGAACACCAGCGGCATGAAGGGCTGAATATTCTCCCAGGCTGTGGCCTGCTGCTGCAGCTGGCTCAAGTCCATTTTCAGCCAGAACTGCCTTCACCATAGCACTCACTGTATAAATTGCAGGCTGGGTGTTTTTAGTGTTATTTAGATCTTCTTCCGGACCATTAAAGATCATATCTTTAAGATCAAAATCCAGAATCTGATCGGCCTCATCTAAGACCTTTTTTGCTGCTTCATGGTTTTCATAAAGCTCTTTTCCCATACCTACATACTGTGAACCCTGTCCTGAAAACATAAATACTAAGTTGTCACTCATTTGAAAAGCCTCCAGTTAAATATTTTTTTCACTTAATCTTCCAGTATATTAATTTTGCTTTTAAAATCATTTATTTAGAAATCTATTTTTACTTTCAGTTTTTATAATTTATTAGAATAATTATTTAAGGTCATTCCACTCCATTACTGCAGATGCCCAGGTTAAACCGGCACCAAAAGCTACCAGTACTACCTTATCACCATTATTTAATTTCCCTTTTTCTTTTGCCTCTGCCAGCGCAATTGGGACTGAAGCAGCTGAGGTGTTCCCATATTCAGGCAGATTTACATAAACCTGATCATCGGATAACTTTAATCTCTTTGCTGCCGCTCCAATAATTCTGGTGTTTGCCTGGTGAGGAACAAGTAAATCAACTTCCTCTTTTTTAACTCCGGCTTTTTTGAGCACTTTTAGTGAAGCTTTCCCCATTGTTTTAACAGCGAATTTAAAGACTGGGGTACCTTCCATATAGAGATAATGACCGGCATTATCAATAGTCTCATGAGATGCAGGCTGTCTTGAACCTCCAGCTGGCTGATATAAAGTATCTGCACCTGAACCATCTGAACCTAAATCAGTAGCCAGAATCCCACCTTTATCTGCAGCCGAAAGAACTGCTGCTCCAGCTCCATCACCAAATAAGACACAGGTACCTCGGTCTTCCCAGTTTAAAATTTTGGAAAGCACCTCAGTTCCAATGACCATCACATTATCATACATTCCTGATTCAATAAAATTGGCCGCTACACTGACTCCATATACAAAACCGGAGCAGCCGGCCTCTAGATCAAATGCTGCTGCATTTTTGGCTCCTATTTTATCCTGAATAATACAGGCAGTAGCTGGAAACATCATATCCGGAGTAATTGTTGCTACTATAATCAAATCTAAATCTTCTGCAGCAAGTTTTGCATCTTTTAATGCTTCTTTTGCAGCTTCAACTCCTAAATCTGATGCCGCCTGATCATCAGCAGCAATTCTCCTTTTTTCGATTCCTGTTCTTGTTCTTATCCATTCGTCACTTGTATCTACTATGTCTTCTAAATCATGATTTGTCATTACTTTTTCCGGGAGATATTTACCCAGACCTGTTATAGTTGCTCTACGCAAAATATTCACCTTCCTTAGTTTGTCTATATGTAATTTATCACTTTTTCGACTCTTAGTCAAGTTTAGCAAAAAAAATAATAAGGGTACCGGGTACTTAGAAATATCTGGAATTTATTTGATAACAGGATTTGTTTTTGCTAAATATTTCCAGGTACCCGGTACCAGCATTCATTTTAGATTAGAATAAACCCAACTGACATTTCACTATTTTTACATCCTGTTCTTTAACAATTTTACCGATCTGAGGAACAGACATTTTAAGTAAATCAGCTAAGAGATGAGCCTGATAACAGGTCATTTTTTCGGGCTGAATTATAAAGGGCAGTCCATTGAGCTTCCCTGCAGAAAGTAGGGTATTGGTGTTAATCTTGATATTTGCTCTGTTTTTTACCATTTTAGCTGATTCCTTTTCTGGTTCATCTTTATTTTCTAAATAAAAAAGCAGATCCGGATTCAAAAAATTAATAATCGTATTTCCTTCGATAAAAAGTCTGTCTATATCATCATCGAGAAGGTTGCGGGCCAGCTGGTAGGCACTCGGCAGTTCTGCTGCAGGACTCTCTAAAAGTATTACTTTATCAGCTCCATGCTCAACAACTCTTGCTGTATCTGTACCTGCCTGATTAATTATTTTTGGATCATTAATCACCTTATATTGATCAAGTTCATTATTGATCGATGTTTTGATAACTGCTGTTTTGGCACAGCTGTCTTCTAACATTAAGGAAATTAAAGTCGTCTTACCAGCCTTACTGGCAGAAGCGCTGACTCCTATCATTTCCATAATTATTCCTCCTTATAGATTCAATTTATTGGTTAAAATCAATTGTGTTATTTTTCACCAGAAAGAGATCTTCCCAATAAAATAGTAAGGGATTATCAGTAAAAAATCAAATCTGAGTCAAAAATATTTTATATCCCCACTGCTTTAATGATTATTCTGAGCTGAGACTAAAGTATTTCTATTTTATCGCCGGCTTTAACTTCTCCACCTTTAATTACTCTGGCAAAAACTCCTTCTCTGGGCATTACACAGTCTCCAATTGTCTGCCTGATCTCACAGTCGTGGTGGCATTTTTTTCCGATCTGAGTTATTTCCAGTAAAATCTCTCCATTAATTCTGAGCTGCTGACCCACAGGAAGTTCAAATAAATTCTCCAGACCTTCAGTTGTAATGTTTTCGGCAAAATCACCAAAATTGAGTTCATAGCCCTGACCCCGCATCTTATCTATGCTGCTGCTGTCTAATAAACTGAGCTGTCGGTGCCATTTACCAGCATGAGCATCACCTTGAAGCCCATAATTTTCAAGCAGCTCACCTTTATTAATTACTTTTTTGGTTGTTCCCTTTTCTTCACTCAAACAAACTGCCTTTACTCTTGCTTCCATTTACCACACCTCTTAATTTATTTATTTTTATGACTGTGCTGATGTTCGGTTATTTCTCCCTTTAAGATTTTAACACCGTGAGGAATAATTTCGATTACTGCCTCAAGACATTCACGAACTGCTTTGGGACTGCCGGGAAAGTTAATAATTAAAGTCTGTTTTCTGATGCCGGCTCTGGCCCGAGAGAGTGCAGCCTGAGGAGTGATGAAAATTGTATCTGCTCTAATTTTTTCCGGGATGCCAGGCACCTCTTTTTCGATAACCGCTAGAGTTGCTTCTGGAGTAATATCTCTTTTAGCAAAGCCGGTGCCCCCGGTAGTTAAAATTAAATCAGCTTTTTTCTGGTCAGCAATCCTGCTTAAAGTCTCCTCAATCTCTGCTTTTTCATCGGCAATTATTTCTTCGTAGACAATTTCTGCCCCGATATTTTCCATCATCTCTTTAATTACCGGACCGCTCAAATCTTTTCTTTCACCTCTTGAGCCCTTGTCACTGATGGTTAAAACTGCTGTTTTTATTTTGAAGTTATTCTGCTCGCTCATAGATTCCACTCTTCCCTCCGGCTTTATAAATTAGTCTAATATTATTGATTTCCATCGACTTATCAACTGCTTTGGCCATATCATAAATTGTCAGAGCTGCCAGATTAACAGCCGTCAGAGCCTCCATCTCAACTCCTGTCTGGCCGCTGTTTTTAACTTCTGCTGTAATTATTATTTTATCTTTAAAATCAAGGTCAAAGTCTACTTTAATGCTGCTTAAAAGCAGGGGGTGGCACATTGGAATTAAATCTGAAGTCTTTTTGGCCCCAGTAATTCCTGCTATCCTGGCTGTTTCAATAACAGCTCCTTTTTTTAAATTACCCTTTTTAATCTTCTTTAAAGTCTCTGGCTTCATTTTGATTTCGCCAGCTGCTCTGGCTGTACGCTCACTTATTTCCTTCTTTGAAACATCTACCATTTTTACCCTGCCATTTTGATCTATATGGGAAAATTCTTTTTTTGAATTATCTTCACTCATCTTTATTTTAGCCTCCGATCTGGGACATATTTCTGCTGTAATCCTGCTGCTCAAAATTAAGATTATGACAGGCAGGTTTAATTTTTAAGGCCTGCCTGTAAGCAGCGATGATTTCTTTTTCATTAATACCAGCTAATTTAACTTCCTGATTTGATGCCAGGCATGGTTTAAACTTGCCATCGGCAGTCAGGCGCAGGCGATTACAGCTGCTGCAGAAATGTTCACTTAGAGCTGAAATAAAGCCGAGCTTTCCTGCTGCTCCTTCAATCTTAAAATAGACTGCCGGTCCACTACCCTTACTGACTGCAGGCAGAAGTTGATATTTTTCACTGATTAGTTCTTTGATTTCCTTTGTGCTGATAAATTTTTCTGCTTCAGCCTCCCCACCTAAGGGCATATATTCTATAAATCTGATGCTCAAATTTTTCTTTCGGCTTAGTTCAACAAAGTCAAATAATTCATCATCATTGACTCCGCGCATGACAACAACATTTAATTTGACTGGATCCAGACCGGCATTTAAAGCTGCACTAATCCCGTTTAATACCTCAGCCAGATTGTCTCTTCTTGTAATTTTTTTGAATTTTTCTGGCTTAAGAGTATCCAGACTGATATTTATTCGATCCAGACCTGCCTTTTTTAACTGCTGAGCTTTTTCTGAGAGTAAAACTGCATTTGAAGTCATAGAGATATCATCTAACTGAAGCCTGTTTAAATCTGAGATGAAATCTTCTACCCCCAGCCGCACCAGAGGCTCTCCTCCGGTAATTCTAACTTTTTTGATACCCAACTTAATTCCAGTTTCTACAATTTTTAAAATTTCTTCATAGCTTAAAATATCCTGATGATCTTTATTTTCGACTCCTTCTGCCGGCATACAGTAGCGGCAGCGGAGGTTGCAGCGGTCAGTTATTGAGATTCTTAAGTAATCTATTTCTCGACCCAGCTGATCATTTAGTTTCTGCATTTTGTGGCCTCCATTATAAATCCAGAATTTTAATTTCTCCGGTATTTCGGCACTGATAACCGCCCAATTTTTCAATTTCAGTTTTCAGCTGATCCTGACTAATCAATTCTATTAAAGCCTGAATTTGGGGCTGCTCCAGAATTTCTTCCCGGAATATTAGATCATACCTTTCCTCCGCCAGGGGCAGAAAATCAACTTCCATAACTTCTGCTGCAGCCCGAATACCTAAAGCTGCATCTGCTGAACCTCTGCCAACAGCTGCTGCTGCAGCGATATGGGTAAATTCTTCTTTTTCATAACCTGATATTTGCTCTGGCTCAATTTTGTTTTCTGCCAGCAAATAATCAAATAAAACTCTGGTGCCCGCACCCCGCTGTCGGTTAATATAATTAATCTCGGCTTCGGTTAAGTCCTGGAGACCATTGATCTTTTTGGGATTACCCGGTTTAAGGTATAAGCCCTGCTCCCGGTGGACGAGATTAAGAACTACCAGTTTTTCGCCTTTAAAAAACCTCTGCAAATACGAAATATTATATTCTCCAGTTTCCGGGTCAAGCAGATGGGCTCCAGCCAGCTGTGATTCTCCCCGGCGGAGAGCAGTTAAACCTGCCATTGAGCCAACTGTCTGCAGTTTTAAATCAAAATTATAATTTTTTTGGTGCAGCTGATTCCTGATTAAATCCAGGCTCAGATCATGGCTGCCGATTAAAAGTAAATCATTTTTTATTTTATTTTTTTCCTTTAATAAAATCACGGGCGCCTTATCACCTGGATGCAGACCTTCTTTATTTTCGGCAATCCGCATAATTCCATCAGCCTTTAAAATTGATTCCATAGCTGATGAACCTCTTTTTAAAGGTACTGCTGTATACTTACCCTCAGCATCAACAGTTAAGTTAACCCGCAAAAATTCCTCCAGACCAATATCAGAGGGAACTTTTCTTTTTACTTCAGCTTCAATTTGATTAAAATCAGCTGCCTGTATTCCCTGCAGCTGAGATACCAGTTCCCGAACAAATAGCTGATTATCAAGCCAGGCAGAAAGTGGATAACCAGGCAGTCCAAAAACTGGCTTCCCGTCTATTTCAGCTGCTATCAATGGTTTGCCGGGCATTATATTTACACCGTGAAATAAAATTTCTCCCTTTTCTTTCAAAATATCAATTGTATAGTCTCCTCTGCCGGCTGAAGAACCGGAGAGAACAATAAGCATATCACTTTTTTCTGCCGCTGCTGTTAGAGCTTTTTCAATTAAATTCTTCTGATCGGGAATTATATCCGAGATTTTGACCTCTGCGCCCCATTTTTTTAAGGCAGCCCTCACCATCTGAGAATTAAATTCTACTAATTCTCCTCTTTTTGGAGCTGCTTCCGCTTCTACCAGTTCATCTCCGGTTGGAATTATTGTAATCTGCGGTTTCTGATAAACCTCAACTTCTGTTACTCCCGCTTCCAACAGGGCACCAATATCATAATCTTTTATCCGGTGAGCTGTTGTAACTAAAAGATTCCCTTTAACCGCACTCTCTCCGATCGAGCGAATGTGATTCCAGGCTGGAACTCCCTTTTCAATCTGATATGTGTTTTGATCAATCTGATTTACTTCTTCAATTTTTATTACTGCATTAAACTGCTCCGGAATCGGGTCCCCGGTATCTACAGCTACTGCATCTCTGCCAATTTTTAATTGAACTGGATTTCTCTCGCTGGCACCTGCAGTCAGCTGAGCTTTAACTGCTATTCCGTCCATTGCAGAAGCATAATAATCCGGAGCTGAGCGGGCAGCTTTAACTGCCTCTGCGGTAACTCTCCCCTCAGCTGCAGTAGTTTTGATTTTCTCAGTCGCTGTTCTTAAATCTTTAAAATTGTTTTTTAATTTTTTTAGAGCATCAGCAAGTGATATTTTATCTAAGTATTTTTTTACCATAGCCTAATTCCTCTCTTTAACTATTTATTTAAATCAACAAATCAATATATTTTTAGATTGGACCTGTTATTAGTCTTATTCAATCAGAGTCAGCTCAACTAACTCTCCCTTTTCTTTCCCCTCCTGATTTCTGGGAACTCGCAAAAGAGCATCGCCATGAGCCAGATTGGTTATTAGACTTGATTTTCCCAGCAGAGGTTCTGCCAACAATTTGTTATTTTCTTTGATAATTCTAACCGGAATATATTCTTCTCGTCCCTTATCTGAAACCAGACTTCTTGTTAATTGAGCTTTGATTGGATATTTATTCTCTTGAATTCCAATTTCAGCTGCTTCTTTTTCGCCATTTAATACCCTTACAATCTCGGCAACTAAAATATTATTAACTGTCCAGGCAGATGCTGGATGGCCGGGAAGACCAATAACAATTGTATCCTCAATAACTGCTAAAATTGTCGGTTTACCTGGTTTAATTGCCAGGCCGTGCAGAAGAACTCCGGGATCTCCTAAAGAATTAAGCAGATCAATGGTCATATCCTTGATTCCAACTGAGCTGCCGCCTGATATCAGGACTAAATCCTGACCCAGCTCATTTTTGACAGCTTCTTTTAGTTTTTCAAATTTATCTTCTACTATTCCCACTTTTTTGGCAGCTGCTCCAATTTTATTCAAATAAGAAGTTATAGAATAACTGTTAATATCTCTAATTTGACCGGAATCTGCTTCAGCCTCTGCTGAAATTAATTCGTCTCCAGTAGAAATAACTGAGACCTTTGCCCTGCTGAAAGCATTAATTTCAGTGATCCCGAGTCCAGCAAGTGCTCCAATATCGCGGGCCATTAGCTTATGCCCCTTTTTAAAGAGTAATTCACCTGCAGCTATGTCTTCTGCCTTCTGAACCAGGTTTTCGCCTGCTGCCAGTGATTTAAAGCTCTCAATTGTATTTTCATCAATTTTTTCTGTGTCTTCAATCATTAAAACCGCATCTGCACCTTCTGGCAGCATTCCACCCGTTGGAATAGCTGCTGCCTGACCATTTTTTAACTTCAGCTCAGTTCCCTTTCCCATCTCTATACTGCCTGCAATCTCAAAATAGGTCGGCATCGAAGCTGAAGCTCCAGCTGTATCAGCAGCTTTGACCGCATAACCATCAACTGTAGAGCGGCTAAAAGGAGGCAGATCAACTGGAGAAAAGATATCTTCTGCCAGAATTCTGCCTAAAGAATTTTCCAGATTTAATTTTTCTCTGCTCAAACTTTTATTACTTAAAAAAGATTTAATTTCTTCCCAGAATTTCTCCGGGGGATTTAATTCTAAAAATTCTCTCATAATAGATTATTCATCCCTTCCAACTGATATAAAAATATTCAAAAAATTTGGCTTCTCTATAAAATTTATTCTAGTTAAAAGTTGGAAATCCTTTTTTGAATATTAAAAAATAACGATATTAAAAATTAATTTATTTACATTTAGGACATTTGTCCGGTCCTATTCTTCCTGATTCTTAGTATTTCAAATTAATCTATTATTTATCGTTAT
>NZ_QBLR01000367.1:0-3171 GCF_003070835.1 Halanaerobium sp.
ATCTATGACCGGATGGGCTGCAGAAATCTTTCCCGTTATTCAATTTATAAGCTGGAAGATGCAGGGGGAAAGGCGGTTCCTTTTGCGCCATTTGTACTTGATATGAACTATCGCAACCACCGTAAAAATGTGGTTGTTGATGGTAAAATTGGTTATCTTGGTGGCATAAATATTGGCTGTGAATATCTGGGCCAGTCTTCAAGGTTTGGTGACTGGCGGGATACTCATTTGCGCCTAAAGGGAGAAAGTGTAGACAGCCTTCAGTACCGCTTTCTTTTAGACTGGAACTTTGCCGCTGGAAGTGACCTTTTACGGCAGCAAAAATATTTTCCTCCGAAAAAGTTTAAAGGTGATTCCCCTGTCCAGATTGTGAGCAGTGGGCCTGATTCCAAAGATGCAGAGATTAAATCTTTATTTTTAAAGATGATTTATGGAGCAGAAAAGTCGGTAAATATTCAGACTCCTTATTTTATACCTGACCAGTCTATACTAGAAGCTTTAAAACTTATGGCTCGTTCGGGAGTAGATGTTAAAATTATGATTCCGGATCGGGGAGACCAGCCCTTTGTTTATGCAGCCAATAATTCTTTTGTGGGAGAGATTTTAGATGCTGGTGCCCGCTGCTACCGCTATACTAAAGGTTTTCTCCACAGTAAGACAATCTGTATTGATAGCCGGGTGCTTTCAATCGGCACCACCAATATGGATGTGCGCAGCTTTAAACTTAATTTTGAAATTAATGCTTTTATTTATGACAAAGAAAGATCAGAATATCATGATCGTATTTTTGCTAAAGACATAGAAAACTCTGAAGAAATAACAAAGAGGGTCTATCAAAAAAGGGGATGGAAAATGAAGGTGGAAGAGTCTGTTTCCAGATTATTATCTCCCATACTTTAAATGACTAAACTATAATTTCTAAGTACCCGCTACCTATTGGGTACTTTTTTTATTTCAAGGCAGGTAAAGACACCAATTATCTTGAATAATATTAAATAGAGAAAGAATTTCACCTTATATAAAAATAGAACTTGAAAGGAAGATTTATTTGCCAAGAAATAACTCTTATTTAGCCTTATTTTTTAAATCAATTCCGGTTGGTCTGGCCAATACTCTACCTGGTGTCAGTGGAGGAACGCTGGCCCTGGTTTTAAATATTTATGAAACATTAATTAACGCAATTAAAGAAATTAAAATAAAAAAACTTTTTGTAATAGGACTTGGAGCGGCAGTGGGAGTTTTGTTTGGCTCTGCTGTGATAACCGATCTTTATCAAAATCAGCCTCTGCTTGTTAATTATTTTCTCTTTGGTCTGGTAATTACTTCAGCCCACTCAACTTACAAAAAAATTGGTCATCTGAGCTTTTTCAAGCTTTTAGTAATGGTTTTAGCTTTTGCTCTGGCATTATTTTTTGCCAGGGAGATTCAATTTGGTTTTTTAAATGCTAAAGGCTTTATGTTATTTTTTATAGCTGGTTTTTTTGGCAGTGTAGCAATGATACTGCCTGGGATTAGTGGAGGTACACTTTTGATTTTAATGGGAGTTTATCATCCTGTTTTAAATGCCATCAATAATCTAGACTTTTTAATTTTAATAGTTTTTGGAGCCGGAGTTGCAGCCGGACTTTTGGTTTTTGCCTGGCTTTTTTCTTATCTGCTGCAGAAACATCAAAAAGAAATCATGGTAGTTTTAACAGGCCTAATTCTCGGTTCATCAGCAGCAGTATTCCCAACTCAGTTTAATATCAGTGGATTGGCTGCTTTTGCAGCTGGAGCAGTTTTAATTATTATTTTAGAAATTATTGGTCAAAACACTTAAAAAATGGACTAAATAATTGGGATTTTAAGACTGCAGCTGATTATAATGAATTAAAACTAAAATTAAGGATGAGAAATATGGAACAGGAAAATAATTTAAACTTCAAATATTATAATTACAAGCAGGATTTATTTAAAGAAATAATTTCTCAGCAGCCGGCTGTTTATATTTTTGATAATTATAATGATCTAAAAGAGGCTCTAAAACATTATCAGCCGAAGCCCCTGAGTCAGCAGAGTCAGTTTTTTAGTATCAAAGAATTTAAGGAGAGACTTTTCAGCAGTGATCAAATTCTGCTGAAAGAGGAAAAACTGCCGCTGATATTGTATTCTGTTTTAAATGCTGAAGAGAAAAAAGAGCTGAGGCTCGATAGTTATCAGGATATTTATCAATTTTCAGCCCGGTTTTTTGGTTATTTTAAGCTGCTTCAGGATTACCAGCTGTCTGAAATTAAAGGATTAGCAGACTGGCAGCAGCATAGAGTTAATAGACTGCTGAGTATTAAAAAGAGATACCAGCAGCGTTTAAAGGAGTTGGGTTATACTGATCAGCTGGCTTTAAAAGAGAATAAAAATTTAAATCTGCAGTTTTTAAAAGAATTTAAGCAAATAAATTTATTCAATATAGTTGATTTTACTCCCTATTTTAAAAAAACACTGCAGCAGATGAGTTCTGAATTTGAAATAAATCTCCATCTGCAGCTTAAAAAAGAAGATTTTAATGAAAAAAAATTAGAAATTGAGTCTCTGACGTTACCAGAAAAAACAACTAAAATTGAGATTAGAAAAGCAAAGTCAAAACTTAAAAGTCTGGCAGCTTTTTTAGAAGAAAAAGAAAGCTTTAAGACTGAACTGCAGCTGATAGATGCTGCTGATGAAGTGGAGTCGGCTGAGATATTAAGTGATCAGTTAAAGATTAATCCTTATCAGAGTCTAAAGGAAACAGAAATTTATCAATTATTGAATTCAATTTATAACCTTTACCAAAAAGGGAAAAAATCTTCTAAAATCTTAATTGAGTTAAAGGAGCTTTATAATTTATCCACTCAATCTTTATTTAAAAAGTGGCTTGAAATCACAGTTGAAGACTTACAAAAGATTGAAGATCTACTGCGCAATGACTATTATTATCTTGATTATAATTTAATTGTGTCTGAACTTCCTGTTTTAAAGCCGCTTTATGAGCTTCTTGAAAATATAAGAAAGATTAAAACTATTTCGGAACTGATAGAACTGATTACTGAAATTTCCGATTTTGCTCTGGAAGCTGAGGCTAAGGAAACAGCAGAAAAATTTAATGATAGTCTGCTGGAGTTAAAGAGTATTGAAGAAATGGGGGTAGTTAAAAGCTGG
>NZ_QBLR01000368.1:0-3151 GCF_003070835.1 Halanaerobium sp.
ATGAAATTAATTAGCTAATTTTCTAACTATTCCAACTTTATTATACAGTCTGAGCTGTCTAATTACAAATTATAATAATTTTAAATTTAACTCTTTTCACGGTCCAAAGGGCAGATAAATTTGATGGAGTGAAACATATTTTTCTGTATCCATTTTTCCAACTCCCAGCTCTATTATCTTGTTCTCCTCTTTCCAAATTTTCTGCCAGAGTATTTGATCTTTTACATCTCTTAAGTCAAAATCATTAACTATATCTGGGTCTTCATATTCTGATTCAACAATTTGAGAAAGCTCTTCCAATCTTTTTTCTACATAATAATCTGCTATATAATTAGGACTTTCAAAATATATTTCATAAAGCTGATTCTGATCATTATATAGGGCAAAAATATAATACTCTATTCCTTTAATTTCAATATGTGGGATCCCAACACTCAAAAACATTTTTTTATCCTGTCTTAAGTTTTCATGAAATTGCTTAACTGTCATCCCAAAATTAATATCTCTGTAGACCTGCTTTTCCTCTGCCGCCGAAATTTCAAAAGTTGAAATCAAAATAACAACAAAAATCAGTACTAAAATATACTTTTTCTTCATAACTGGCACCCCTTTTTAATTTTTCCTTAATTCAGCCAGCATTGAGATAACAACAACTTAAAGATCAGGGACTAATATATTAAAATTCAAAACTAAATTTCAGCAAATTTATCTTTATTTTCTCTCTACCTTAATGATATTCTTACTGGGGATTTTTGTCAATAATTTTATTTTCTTAATTTTAGCTAAATTTTTAAATAAAAAAACCCCCACCTCAGAAATAAATCAAAATCTGGCAGCAGGGGCATGTATAATACTTTCTTAAATTTTAATATTAATCATCATCGTCATCATCGTCATCATCGTCATCATCGTCATCATCGTCATCATCGCCATCATCGTCATTATCATCGTTGTCATCATTGCCATCACGGTCATCATCGTCGTCATGGTCGTCATCCATATCTTCGTCATCATCGTCGTAGTCATCATCACTATCATCATCTCTGTCGTTATCATCATCAAAATCAATTTCTAAGTTAATAAATTGATTTTCTATATCATTATAATTATCATTTTGATCTAATATTTCAGAAATACTGTCTAAATCTACACCTTCATCATAATGTAAGTCTATTGCCTCATCCATAATAGCCTCTTTTTCTTGAGAACTAAGATTTTCTGAAGCTGATATCTTTTGAATAATTTCACTAAATTGAGAATTGCTTTGAGCACCAACAAAAGAAGCAGGAACTGCTGCTGTTAAAACCAATAATAAGGTCAACATTATTGAATAATATTTTTTCATCACAAATCCCCCTTAAAGTTTTTTTAATTTTATTACAATTAATTGATTTAAAAAAGTAAGTAATTTACAAATTTTAATATTTAATTAAATAAAAAATTCCCTCCATCAATTTAAAAATTCAGAAAGGGATTCTATTTATATATTATATTTTTTATAATCACTTTAAATTAAATTCTCCAAATCTCGATAATTAAAATACTGATTTAAAGAACATCTACTGCTAAGATTGCATCTTTAACCATTTCTGCATCTACAGCAAATGGCATATTGTGAATTGTCTCGCCTTCAGCACAGCTTGCTTCTGCTACTTTAAGAATCTTTTCATCGGTAACATCTGTGATGCCTAGTTCAGCCAGAGTTGTAGGCAGTCCAACTAATTTACAGAAATTCATTACATTATCAATTTCTAATGGATCTCTGTCTTCCAATACCATCTGAACTAAAGTAGAATAAGCAACTTTTTCTCCGTGAGTTTTAGCATGTGTTTCTTCTAAAACATAAAACAGTAAAACCATTGTGGATTGCATGAGCTGCAGCTAAACCACCACTTTCAAAACCAAGGCCGCTTAATAGAGTATTGGCCTCGACAATTTTTTCTAAGGCTTCAGTTACTACCCCAGCCTCAGCAGCTTTTTTAGCACTAATCCCATATTCTAATAAAGTATTGTAGCAGAGTTCGGCTAAATTTTGGGCTGTCATTGTTGGAGCTCCACCTGACATTGCAGTTTTTCTGGTTAAAGCTGAAGCAGCAGCTTCAAAATAAGTTGCCAGTGCATCGCCCATTCCGGAAACTAAAAATCTAACAGGTGCATTTGCTACTATTTCAGTATCAATCATTACTACATCTGGATTCTTCGGTAAGAATAGGTATTCTTCAAAAACTCCCTCTTCGGTATAAATTACAGATAGTGCACTGCAGGGAGCATCTGTAGCTGCAATAGTAGGTACAATAACTACATACAGGTAATTCAGAATAATGAGCAACAGCTTTAGAGGTGTCTAAAGTTTTACCTCCACCCATACCAATAATCATTTCTGCATTTTTTGCAGCAGCCTTTTCCTTTAGTCTTTCTATTTCTACTTTAGAGCATTCTCCATTGAAAAATTCAATTTCATAATCAAGTTCTTCTAAACCGGACTCTAAGTCAGCTAAAAATAATTCTTTTACAATTGGGTCAGCTATTATTAGAGCTTTTTCTCCAAGTTCTTTAATATAGTCTCCCATTTTCTTCAATAATTTTTTCAAATTGATCTACAGGCAGAGGTTTGTGAAAATAATAGCCCTGAATTTCATCACAGTTTAGTTTTTTCATTATTTCTAACTGTTCAGAGTTTTCTATTCCTTCGGCAATCACTTTTAAATTCATTTTATGAGAAAGATTAATTATAGAATCGATTAAGATCATATTCTTAGAATCAGAAAACTTTCCGATAAAAGATTTGTCAATCTTGAGGGTATCAATTGGAAGTCTGCTTAAATAGCTCAGGGAAGAATAGCCAATACCGAAATCATCAAGGGCAATTGAAAAATCTAAATCTTTAAGTTCATTTAAAGTTTTTATTGTATCACTGCGGTTATCCAGCAGTGCATTTTCTGTTATTTCAAATTCTATCAATTCTCTTCTTATCTTATATTTTTGACTTAAATTTTTAATCTTATCAGCCTTGTTTTTATCATATAATTCAAGCGGAGATAAATTAACAGAGATTCTTAGATCACCATCATATTTATTCTGACAGTTTGAAAGCTGTTTGAAGGCTTCTTCAATAACCTAATCTCCTATTTCTCTAATAAGAGAACTTTCT
>NZ_QBLR01000369.1:0-3151 GCF_003070835.1 Halanaerobium sp.
GAATAAGTTGATCAAAAATAATTTAAGAAAATTTAGTGATTTGATAATTAATTACACTGATTTGGTGCAAATAGATCAAAGTGTATTTGAGAAGATTACGTTTGAAAAGTGGTATTTAGAAAAATATTATTCTCAAGATGAAGAGAATAGAAATTCTTTAAATTTCATTTCTCCTCATAGAAGAATGATAAGTTTTAGAACGACAATAAATCAATTTCTTAGAATTTACAATGCCTCTTCAAATAAGGAAAATGAAGACATAATTGTCTTTGTAATTAATAATTTAAGCGATATTTTATTAAAATTAGTTACCAAAGAAAATACAGGTTTGTTAACAAAAAATATTTTAATTAAGTTTAATGATATTTTAAGAAAAAATATTAATAAAGATTATGAATCCACATATTTTTTAGCCACAAAATGGTATACTAAGTCAATTTATAGTGTTACTATTGAAGAAAGTGTTTTTAATTTTGACTACTTGGAATTATTTAATAAATATTTAAAAGCAAACCATTCGAAAGTCTGGGACGCAAAGTTCTGAATCTAAGGATATATATCTAAGATTGTCAGTTCCGCCTCAGGTATTAATACCACAGTGATAGTTTGCTGTGGTATTTTTCAGTTTAAATTCGACAAAATAAGATAAAAAAGGAGCTGGTATAATAAAAAAATTGAATAAGTTAAAAAAATAATAATTGAAAAAACAAGGAGGAAAATTATGAGCTTTACGAAAACTATTTTATCGATATTTATAATCGTAACTTTAATATTCACAGCTGCTGCAGCAGTAAACGCAGAAGAAGTTCAGCGTTCTCCAAGATTTAATATTAACGGGATTACTGGAGATGACTTTATTGGTCAGGCTGGAATTCTTTATCCCTTCCGGAATAGAGAAGATTCACTCTGGTATACCGATTTCAGGTACAGAATGAGTGCAGATGAGGTTGATGAATGGAACTTGGGATTAGGGTACAGATATAAGCTGGATAATGCTGAAAATCATATTGCTGGTGCCTATCTTTTTAGAGATAGAAGAGAAGAATATGGCTATGATTGGAATATGTGGACAGTAGGTGGAGAAATTTTAACAGATCAGTGGGATTTCAGGCTCAATGGATATATTACAGAAGATGAAGTTCTTTCTGCTCCAGAGCTTGATGAGGTTGAAGTTAAAGATAGAAGGTTAGTCTATAAAGAAGGGGCCTATGCAAGTATGAATGGTCTTGACATTGAAGTGGGAAAAAGATTTACTAAAGCAGAAGGTATATTTAGCGATGTAGGTATTTATGCCAAGCTTTATAGATTTTTTGAGAGCAGTACAGAAACAATGACTGGAAGACAGCTTCGAGTAGATAAGCAGTTTGGTGAAAGGAATAAACTACCTGGAATCTAGGCTTAGAATGGAGAGATGACAATATTAGAGGTAGTGATACAGAAGCTACTTTTGCTGTTTCAATTCCATTTGGTGGAGATTCTAAAGCTGAAGAAAAAGCCGATAAGAATAAAGAATACAGCAGTGAAGAGATCCTAGAAGCAAGAATGACAGAACAGCCAAAACGTGATCTCGATATAGTTGTTGGAGAGTCAGATGCCCTGCAGTCAGATAATGATGAAGATGATCTTGCCTTAGATTATTCAGGTGGAGTTGAATTAGGTACTGTATGGTATGTTACTGCTGATGGTGATGGAGATGGTTCAAGAGAAGATCCTCTAAACATTTCCGAAATAGCTGGAGAATACTATGTTGATGCTGCAAAAATAGTTGATAAAAACCTTCCAGATGAAAATGATGTAATTATTTTACTTGGTGATGATGGTGTAATGGAAGTAGGGGCAATAAATCTTATGCCTGGTCAAAAGCTTCTTTCACCTAGTGGATATATAACAGTTGCCGCTGACGCTGAAGGCAGCAGGAAAACTCAGTTCAGACCAGAAGGTAAAAGAGCAGAGCTGGAGTTTGAAAATAATGTACCATTAACAATACAAGAAATAGAAATTAATGGTTCACCTGAATATTTAAATCTGATTACTTTAGCTGATAATACTGCAGTTTCTGGTTTGAAAATAAATGATCCTGGATATTATGGAAATATAATTTATGGTGATGGAGTGAGTGGAGAAATAAATATTACCAATAATATAATAGCCATTGGTGAAGATAGAATTGAAGCAGGCAATTCAATTTATATTTCTGCTAGGCCGGATGAGAATGGTAATACTAATATAAATATTATCGGAAATGATATTTCAACTTATCGTGAAGGCATTTCGGTAGAAACTAGATCTTTTGCTCCAAAAAGCATTAGTGGTTTAGCAGAGATTGAACCAAGAAGTTTTGAAAATTTAAATATAAATATTTCTAATAACAAGATAAATAAAATTATTAATTATGGAATACATGTTGAAAATTATGGTTATAAAAATTCAACTATAAATGTTAAAGACAATGATATTAAAGATGTTATATCTGCAGTCTTTGATCCTCGTCTCGAATCTTCTTATATAAGCCCGTATGAAAGTACAGGTATTTATTTAGATAACAGAGATGGCGAATCATTAAATGTCAACATCAATAATAATAATATTGAAAATGTAATAAGTTTTGATGGAAATAGTTCAGGCATTGAAGTAAATAATGATGGATTCAAACAAATAAATAATACTATTACAAATAACTCAACAAAAGTGTTATTAGCTGAAAGAGGGTTTACACAAGGAATATCAGTTTATAATATGGTAAATAGAGATGGTAATACTAAGACAACATTGCAAGATAATATTGTTTCAAAATTACATGGTGATAATATGATACTCAATAGTATTAGCCCTAGTGTGAGTAATTTAAGGGGAAATTCAGGTCTTTATGTTGCTAATATGGGAAGTGAAGCCAATCTTGCAGAAACAATTGTTAAGAGTAATAATATAAGTGATAATTATGGAGGGTTTATAAACTTTGGAATAATGGTAGATAATAATGGGGATTTATTAAATGTTGATTCAGTAGAAGCTGAAAGATCAATTTATAATTTTGAAGAGAGTATAACTGAAATTTCAAATAATAATATAAAAAATAGTCTAACATATGAAGCAGCTTTTGGTATTGGTATTAGTGAATATAACTCCTTAAAAATAAATACTACTATTAATA
>NZ_QBLR01000370.1:0-3149 GCF_003070835.1 Halanaerobium sp.
GGTAGATACAATGTCATCAATTAAAGATTACTTAATCAAAATAGTTTCAGAATATAAAGAAGCAAGATTACACGAAGAATTTGCTGGGCATGAACTAGGAGACTTAATGCGACATCAGTTGCCAGAATTTCTAGAAGAAAAACTTTCTTCACATTATAAAATAAATGATTATATAATCAAAGGCTCAATTGGAATGGGGAATTGGGCTAAAGTTCCCTGGCTTGCAATAATGAATAAAGATGTAACAACTACAACTCAAGAAGGGGGTTATGTAGTTTATCTCTTTTCACAAGATATGGAGAGAGTCTACTTAACCTTTAACCAGGGAGTAACTCGCAGTACCAAAGAAGAATTTATAAATAACCGTGATAAATTAAGAGCTGAGATGGATTTAGATGGTTTTAAAACAGATAATGAAATTAATCTTGCTGAATCTGGTAAAGGTAAAGCTTATGAGTTATCAAATATCTGTTATCAGAAATATTATGAACAATATTATTTAGAACTAGATGCAGTTGAAATTGAAACAGGAGAAGGAGTTTCTGAAAAGATGGATGACTTAAAACAAAAGAAAAACTAACTCAAATCAAAAACTACATCAAAGCTCAGGGTTATATCTATCCCGATAACCTAATTGAAAACTTCTATCTTTCTCTAAAAACAAAGCCATTTGTCCTGCTGGCAGGTATCTCAGGTACAGGAAAAACGAAACTGGTAGAACTATTTGCCAGAGCTATTGGCTGCAGCTCAGAAAATGACCGCTTTAAGTTGATTTCGGTTAAACCAGACTGGAATGACAGTGCAGATCTCTTAGGTTACAGCAATATCAGAGGAGACTTTCAGCCTGGCCCGATTTTAGAAACAATTAAAAAAGCAGCTGAAGATCCAGCTAATCCCTATTTGGTCTGTCTTGATGAAATGAATTTAGCCCGAGTTGAATACTATTTTAGTGATTTTTTATCAAAGATGGAAACCCGTCACTATGCTGGTGATCAGATTAAAACAGATAGGTTACTAAGTGAAAATGACTTTGATCAAAATGACAGCAATGATTCTCAGGCTAAATATTCAAATTTACAGATCCCGGACAACCTCTATCTCATTGGAACGGTTAATATGGACGAAACAACCCATCCCTTCAGCAAAAAGGTATTAGATAGAGCAAATACAATTGAATTCAATCAGATCGATTTAACAGCCTTTTTGGAGGAAGATTATACTGATCAAGCTCAGAGCTTAAAAGTGAATAATCAATTTCTAAAAACTAAGTATCTAAATCTAAAAGATCTGCTGCCTGCTAAAAAAGATGAAGTCAGAAGAACAACAGAAGAATTGGAAAGATTAAATGAGATTCTTAAAAAGGCAAATCTGCAGGTAGGCTACAGAATCAGAGATGAGATTAACTTTTATATAGTTGAAGCTCTGGATAAAGAACTGCTCGCTAAAAATACTGCCTTTGATAAAGAAATACTACAGAAGGTATTACCCAGGATTCAGGGTAGTTCAGCCATTATTAAGGAAATACTGCTGGAGCTATTTGATTTCTTTAGTGGAAGTAGCTTCAGTCAAGAAAATGGTCAGCTGGCTGCAAGAGTCTGGAAATATTATCAGGCAAATCAGGAGAGCTTTAAGTACCCGGAATCAGCAGAAAAAATAGCATATATGCTGCGCCGCTTTGAAGAAGATGGTTTTACTTCTTACTGGCTTTAATCTTTACATATAATATAATTATATAGATGGTTTCCAAGTTATTTAGCCTTATCAAAACAGGAGGATCCAATGATTAAACTAGAAATTTGCTGTGCTTCAGCTGCAGATGCAGTTAATGCCTTTAAAGCTGGTGCAGATCGGGTGGAGTTAAATTCTGCAATCGCCTATGGTGGTTTAACTCCGAGCATTGCTGATTTAGAAATGACCAAAGCTAAAACTAATATCCCGGTGATGGTAATGATTCGTCCTCGTAGTGGTGGTTTTTCATATTCTGAAATTGAATTTGAAGTTATGAAAAGACAGGCTGAACTCGCAATTAAATATGGGGCAGATGGTCTTGTTTTTGGAATCCTTAAAGAAAATAGAGAGCTTGATCTTAAAAGAAATAAAATTCTAAAGGAAATTGCGGGAGATAAAGAAACTGTTTTTCACCGAGCTTTTGATATAGTTCCAGATCCTTTTGCGGCCTTAGATCAGATTAAAGAAACCGGTATGGATAGAGTCTTAACCAGTGCTCAGGAAAACAAAGTTGCTGATAATCTTCAGCTGGCAGAAGAAATTATCAAATATGCTGGTGATCAGCTGGAAATAGTTTTAGGTGGAGGGATTAGAGAAGATAATTTAAAAGAAATCATAGAAAAAACAAATTGCAAAAATGTGCATTTATCTGCTTTTAGTAATAAGCTAGATAAATCAATGTTAAAGCAGAAGCTAAAATTTAATAGTTCCTGTATTTCAGAAAGCGAATATCAGTTGATTGATATCCAAAAATTGACATCCTCCCCGCCCGTTTGTTAACACTCACAAACGAGGATTCCTTAAAAGAACTTGCGAGGTTGTCGAATGATTAGAGGGCAGTCTATTTCTAGTAGCCCAATTCACTGAAACTTTCTTTTGATTACGCAATGATAGTTTCAGTATTTGGTCATTGAGACCGTCATGACTTCGACTTCAGGCTGTGCCATCAGCCCTCCTGAGATAGCCGACTATACATTTCAATAGTATAATCCTAGTATTATTCTTACTAATTTAGGCACTCAGGCACTTAGACTATTACCATCTAAGCAGGTTGTTGTTCTAAATATTTATTAGCTATATTACGACTTGCATTTAAATCAGCGTGGATATGATTACCACATTCGCAAGAGTATAGATTAGCTTTGCGGTTAGATTTTTTAATTTTGTTGCATTTAGAACAACTCTGGGAGGTATATTTAGGGTTAATATATTCTACCTTGATCCCAGCTAATTCAGCTTTGTATTCAATAAACTGTTGAAGTTGATAAAAAGTCCAGCTGTGGATGTTTCTATCAGCTCTATTAAGACTCCTAGCAGTATTACGGATATTTTCTAGATTTTCCATAATTATAGTACCAACTTGCTCCTGCACAGCAAGATTAATAAGCTGGCGACTAATTTTATGGTTTAAATCAGTCATC
>NZ_QBLR01000371.1:0-3136 GCF_003070835.1 Halanaerobium sp.
GAGTAGTAGTCAATGTTGTCTGCCCAGCCACAAATTTTTCCTGGAACTAAATGTTCTATTAAAACTGTCTGATAGTAAATATTATTCTCCTGCCGAATTAGCAGATATATTGAATCTAGATGCACGTACTGTTAGAAATTTGATAAATAATGGAGATTTACATGCGGTTAAAGTTGGTTCTCAATGGAGGATTGGCGAAAAGGATTTTGAAAATTTCATAGAAGAAAATAAGAATGTTGATGTCGATGAAGGTTAAATCAAATTTTTTGAATCTTCTGGAGAGGAAGGTGAATTATTATTAAAATAATCAGTGTAACAAATCAAAAAGGTGGAGTTTCAAAAACTAGTACAGCGATTAATCTGGGAGCTGCATTAGCTGAAAAGGGAAACAAAGTTTTACTGGTAGATGTGGACCCTCAGTTTAATATGACAACTGGTTTAGGATTTGAAAAAAAGGAAAACACTATATATGAAGTAATGAAAGAGGAAATCGAATTTCATGAAGCTATTTATCCAACTAACATAGAACCTGAAGATTGGACAGGCAAAATAGATTTAATCCCGTCTAGTATTGAGTTGGCAAATGCAGAGTTAGAATTTTCTGGTGCTATTGGTAGAGAAAAAATTTTAAAAGAAGCTTATGATAGGTCTGAAGAAGATTTGGACAGTAGAAAATATGATTACATTATTCTTGATACTAATCCATCACTTGGTCTTCTTACAATTAATGCAATGGCTGTTGCTGACAGCTTAATAATTCCTTTAGAGCCCAGCGTATTTGCTCTTGATGGTATGGAGCAGTTAATTAATGTGGTTAAACTTGTAAGGAGAAAAATCAATAAGAATTTAGCTGTTGAAGGGGCTTTATTAACCAGGGTAGATGGCAGAACAAATATTGGTGATGAATTTTATAATGATTTGAAAGAGGTTTTTGGTGATAAATTATTCAACACAGTAATACATCAAAATGTAAAGATATCAGAAGCTCAAGCAAAAGGTTTACCAATAAATCTTTATGATAAAAAAGCCAGAGGAGCTAAGGAATATCAGCAATTAGCTTTGGAGATGATAAATAATGGCAGATGATGTAAAGAAAAAAGCAAAAGGTATTTTAGCTGGAATGGATGATGCTGAAGAAAGCGAAAAAGAAGAAAAGAGTAAAAGAGTAAAAGAGCAAAAGAATAAAAGTTCTAAAGTAGAAAAGAAGAAAAGGTCTTTTATGCTAGAAAATAGACAGATTGAAAAGCTCTATTTATTGAAAGCTAGAAATAACGATATGACATTATCTGAAATTGTGGGTAATGCGATAGATGATTATTATGAGGAACACAAAGTTTAAAACTTTTGAAAATGATTGTACCTGAAAGGAAGCGTATTTTATGAGGGTAAAAGATTTTAATAAAACATACAAAAAAGAATTTTACCAGTATATTTTAGGAGATATGCCAGGTGTAATAGAAGTTCGTGAGTTTAATAAGGAAGGTCATGTTAATCGGCTTTGGTTTAATGACGCTTCAGAGCTTGCTGAATATGATTTTTCCGAGGATAAGGACATTTATTTTGGTGTTGCCAGGCGTAAGAATACTACTTCTGGCAAAGCTAAGAATCTATCTCAGGTTCACTGCCTATGGGCTGATTTTGATGATATTGGGTTGGAAGAAGTAAAGTATAGAATTCAATCTACCAGGGTTCCAAAACCGAGTGTCTTTATCAATTCAGGTCACGGAATACATACATATTGGTTTTTAGAAGAACCTGTAAATGCAAAGTACATCAAACCACTCCTCAAATACATCTCTAAGGCTACAGGAGCCGATTCTAGAGCAGCTGAGCCTGCAAGGGTAATGAGGCTACCGTACACTTTCAACAACAAATTTGAGCCTGTTTTGTGTGAAATAAAGGAAATTAATGAATATAGTAGATACTCTTTAAAACATTTGGAAAAAAAGTTTGATTTAAATACAGGTAATCAATCTAAAAAACAGGAAGATAGGGTAAAGGGTATTAGGATGCCCAGCACAGATAGACCCTGCATCAAGTCCATACTAAAAGGTGTTGATAGAGGTCAGAGAAACTGGGCACAGGGCAGATTAACTAAATGGCTGCAGATGAAGGGTTATTCTAAGCAGAGAGCATTGGATATTGTGATGGCCTGGAATCATCTGAATAATCCACCAGAGAAGATTGTTAAGATTAAAAACGATTTTTATTCTTACTGGAAAGAAGATTATAAGCTGCTTGGCTGCACCATACCAGACCCTGACCTGCAGGAGATGTTGAGCAATCACTGTGACCGCTATAATTGCCCTGTTAAAGGCAGTCTGGACAGTCTGGAGCTAGATAACTATGTTAAGATTAATAACCGCTTATTCAGCGAATATAAGGACATTACAGGGTATGAGCTGATTCTCTATGCTATTTTACTTCGTGAAAAAGAAGGATTAAATACAACACAGATAAGAAATAAAATTACTCATAAAGGAAAAGAGTGTATGAGTAGGCAGAGGATTAGCAAAGGAATTAAAAAGTTAGAGAGTATGAATTTAATCAGTACTAAAAAAAGAAAAGGAATGGCAACCTTCTGTAAGGCAAAGGACCAGGGTACTTATGGTACCGGATATACTCTTGTCAACAATGGTGTGATTAATGGTGCAATATATCAGGCTATTAAACCATCACAGCTTAAAGTTTACATATTGCTTTTAAAATACTCTTTTAACAATGGTTCTGTCTTTCCAAGCACATTAACCCTTTCTGATAGATTGGGTATAAAAAGACAGACTGTAAGCGACCATATAAAGGCTCTAGAAGATGCACTTTATCTTAAACGAAGATATGATTATAATGAGCGAGGAATGGAGACTTTAACCTGCATATTATTGGTTTAAATCTAATTGGAGATTTACTTCCCTGTTATAACGACAACCTTTAGGGGGGGGTGTTAAAATAATCGACGGGGGGGTGTTAAAATAATCGACGGGTGATTAGAAAATTACCTTCCTGATATAACAGGGATTATAAGGGGAGGGTGTTAGAATAATCGACACTAATAAATAAAGTATTATATATGTGGGTTTTTCTTTTATTTGTCTTATTCTTATATTAGAAGATGTTAATATGAGTATTAATCTTGTAG
>NZ_QBLR01000372.1:0-3130 GCF_003070835.1 Halanaerobium sp.
TATTATTTTCTCCAAGCGCTAAAGAAACATTTAAACGTGAAGCTTGAGCTGCTTGATGTGCTAAAGAATATAAATTTTCAGCACTATTATCCATCATTTTAAAAGGTATACCCTCTTCTTCCAAACCATAGCATAAATAGTTTAATAAAGGACTGTTTTTATAATTATCTTCAACTGCTATATATACAGATGGTTTTTCCCTATGATCACCCATCTTTAACACTTCCCTCTGTATCTAGATAAGAAAGAACCAATCCAGTAGCTACAGCATTTCGTGGTCCCATAATTGCTCTAATGTTACCTCTTCCTGCCACAACTCCAAATTCAGATAAACGGTTAGATATTAGGGTTGGTATTTCAAAGTCAATAGCAGATCCACCAACCATAACTACAAAATCAATATCTCTAATATTCCCTGTTGGAATAATCCTTTTTAAGGCCCTTTCAGAATTACGCACAAAAACATCATTTTTGGCTTCTCTTCTAACCTGACTAATTTTATCTAGAGAATGTTTAGTAGGAATCGGAACCATATCAGTGTCTGTTAAAATAACAACCCGCCCAAACAATTTAGATGCTAAAGGTTTATCAAAAAATTTAACACTTCCATCTTCATGTCTGATATGAAAAATACTTTCTACTTTTGCCAGGGGATATTTTTTAATTAATTCTGCAAGTTTCAAATCATCAATTCCTAGTTCTATATTAATTAAAAGTGAAACCATATCTCCAGCACCAGCTAAATGAGTTGAATATACCTGATTCTTAGTTGTAACCATTGCTGCATCAGTAGATCCCCCACCCATATCAAGAATAACAAATGGTTTGTCAGTACCGGGAGTGGTTAAAGCCCCACGAATTGCCATGTTTGCTTCTACTCCAGCAATGACAACTTTTACGCCAGTTTTTTGCTGTAATTTATCGGCAATTTTCTGCATCGGCAATTGAGAAGTTTTAACCATTGCAGCAAGACCAACAGCGTTTTCCATTGCATGTTCTTCTGCAAGTCCACCTTTTACTTTTTGGGGTACAAAAGTGTTAACTGCAAGTATATCCTTAATCATTATTTCAGATAAATTTTGATCTGTAACCTGACTCATTGTTTCTTTTACCCTATCTAACATCCCACCAACATTAGTTCCAGATTCACCTTTTACATCTTTTACAGGTTGAATTTTTTCTAATGAATCCATAATTTTTTCTGCTCCAGAATCTACACTGATTTCTGATTTTCCTTTATCACCAAAAATCACTAGCTTACCAGCAGGAATTTTTCTTTCTTCAACATCTCCTTCTGGAGTTCTGATTACAACAGCAGAACGATTACCAATTAATGACCGGGCCACTGGAAAAATATGTTTAGTATCTTCCGAGTTAAGCTCAAAAATTGTTGCAATACCATAAGGATCAGAAAGTTTATTAATAGTACCACCTGGTCTGGCAACTTCTACAGCTGCTTTTTTATTTAGTGGTATCTTATTAATATACTTTACTTCATCAATAACTGGTATATTCTCATTAAGACGATTAACAATCAAAACAGCATCATCTTTTTGAACAACAGCCCCGTTAACTTTAATCCCAGATTCTACTGCTTTATTTATTAAGACAGCAGCATCAGCAAAATCAACATCTCCTGGGATGATAATAATTAATTCATCCCCCGGTCTGCAGTCAGATACATCTTCTATCCTAGTAGTATAGCCAACTCCAAGCCCTATTCCTCCAGGGGTCCAGGGGTCATGTCCTATCATTGTTGATTCAGTAATAACTGTTTCTGTAATTGTTTCCATGGCTACATCACCAATTACTGGTGTAGCCTCATTAATTCTAATTAAATCTAAGTCTCCATATTTTAAATCTACTTTTTCAAGTGCAGAATCCAAAGAATTTATTATTCCTTCTATGTTATCCACTGTTCCTTTGAAACCAGTAGTCTTATATATTCCATCAGTTATAAATTCTATGTTTTCCTCTTCTTTATTCACTTTTCCTACAGCAACCTCTGTAGTAGAGTTTCCTACATCTACTCCAACAATATATTCCATAGTCGTCACCTACTCTTATTAACTTATCTATCCCCTTTGAGGCGCTCTCTTTTTTCATAAACATCTGCAGCCTCACGTATCAGGTTTGCATTAATTACAGCATCATAATTATTTTCAAGTTCCTCAGCAATTTCTATTAATTCTGCTTTAGTTGATCGATAAGGTCTCATTGCATTATAGATTTCAAGAATTCTATCATCATCTACTTTTGTTAATTCTGCTGCTCTTTCAAGATTTTTGGCAAATTGTTCTCGACCAACTGATCTTGCTATTTCAGCTTGATGATAAAGTGTTTCGGCAGTTATTCTCAACTCAGATCCATCCATTTCTCCAGAAATAAACTTTTGTAATTTTAAATCGTCTAATTTTTTTCCTGAAGGAGTCTTTACTAAATCTGCCTGCTTCTTCGCTAAAGGATAATCTTTATCTGTAAGGCCTCCACTTTTAGTTGATGATTTTTTGCTTATACTGTCATCATTTTCTAAGTTACCTAAAACATCACGAACAATAGATTCAATTAATTCTTTTTCCATAAATTACACCTCCTGATATATAATTACTTATTAAAATCAACTGCTAATTCTACAACCTTTTTTGCCTTATCAAGACATTTAACTTCTTTATTATATAAAACAGCAGATATTGCCTGATATTTTGGCCGAGCCATCTGATCATTTTGAGTTGGAACAGGATCAGGATTTTCTCCTTTGGCATAACGAGCGGCATTTTTTCCAATTTGTCTATATGTTTTTAAAGTTAGAAGTGGTGCCTGTGGAAATAACTCCAGGTTTGCAAGTGGATTCAAATCTTTCTGATGAATCAAAATTGTACCCTTTGATTGTAAGCCAATTCCTATACCTGAACCACTTAATTGAGCTGCCTGATGTCCCATAAAACCAACATCAGCTGTAATATAATTTTTTACTACTCTGGCCTTTAATCCTTCTTCTTCAATCCCAGCCATTATCTCTCGTAAAATATTTGCATGTTTTTCATCAATCATAGTTTTTGATAATTTATCTCCAAAAGCAGGTCCAACTGCAATTACAACTTCATCATTACTTTTACCTTCTTCAGCAAGC
>NZ_QBLR01000038.1:0-22723 GCF_003070835.1 Halanaerobium sp.
CTGTTATTATTAAAGAAATGAATAATTTATAGAGTGTAACTGTTAAATCAGGCATAATCTAGGAAGGGATATTTTTAATTTGTTGAGAAAAATTTATCTTTTTCTGGATTTTTTTAATCTATTAGATATTAATTCTGATTTTTGCCAGTGATCTGCAATTTTTTGAGGGGGCATTTATGGCTGCAGCTGAGAAATTTAAAATAAAAAAGATCTTTAATAATAATGTTATTCTGGCCGAAGAAATTTCTTCTAAAAGAGAAATGATTTTAATTGGCAGAGGAATTGGCTTCTCTAGAAAAACTGGTGATCAGTTTTTGAAATCAGAACTTAAAATTGATAAAGAATTTGCACCGATTAAAGGTGAAAAAAGAGAAAACTATATTCAGTTATTAGAGGAAGTAGACAGTAAGGTAATCGGAATAACCGAAGAAATAATTGCAATGGCCAGTTCTGAGTTAAATGAAGAGCTGGATCAGCATATCAGGATTGGGCTTGCCGATCATATAGCTTTTTCTTTAAAAAGAATTAAAGATGGAATAGAGGTGGCTAATCCTTTTTTAGCGGAAACAAGAACCCTTTATAACAAAGAATACAGTCTGGCAGAAAAAGCTGTAGATATGATTTCTGATAGATTTAATTTAGCTGTACCCGAAAGTGAAGTAGGATTTATAACCCTTCATATTCACGGTGCCAGGAATGAAAGAGGAATTTCTAAAACTTTAAAAAATACTTCTCTGATTAAAGAGCTGGTAACAGAGGTGGAGAGCGAACTTGGGCAGAAGTTAAGTTATGATAGTCTTAATTATGCAAGATTAGTCAATCATCTGCGCTTTGCCCTCGAGAGAATAGAAACTGAGGCTTCAAATCCCAATCCACTTTTAGAAGATATTAAAGAGAATTTTAAATTTTCTTTTAAAGTAGCAGAAAAACTTGCTAAAATAATAGAAGATAAAGTTAACTGTCAGGTGCCGGACAGCGAAAAGGGTTATTTAGCACTGCATTTGCACAGATTAAAAAGAGATTTAGATATTTAACTAAAAATTTACTTTTGCATAATATGAGCTGTTTTGGCTCATTAAAATAAAATATAAATGTATTTAACTGGCGTGTTACTGTTCAATCAGGCAAAAGCCGATTAGATAGCGGACTAAAGTTATTAGTCTCAGTCTATCTAGTCGGCTTTTTTGCTTTTATATATATTTTTTATCTATAATAATTATAATTTTAAAAGGGAGGAAATTTTTTAATGAAAGGTTTTAAGAAGTTACAAAAAATTGGTAAAGCATTAATGACACCTGTTTCAGTTCTGCCAGCAGCAGGTATTTTAGTTGCTCTGGGTAGAATGCTTCAGGAACAGAGTGGTCTTGTTTTTGATGTTGGTGAGGTAATGTTTAACAGTGGAATTGCGATTTTTGAGCAGCTGCCCCTAATTTTTGCTTTAGGTGTGGCTATTGGTTTTGCTGGTGATGCTGTTGCAGCACTGGCTGCCGGTGTAGGATTTACAGTCTACGCAAAAGTGCTTGATGTAATGGCTGGAATAATTGATATTTCAGAAAGAACAGGAGGAAGTATTGAATCAATCAATACCGGAGTTTTTGGCGGTATAGTTGTGGGTATAATAGCTGCTCAAATGTACAAAAAGTTTCACAGCACTGAACTACCCCCATATTTAGGCTTTTTTGCCGGGAAAAGACTGGTTCCAATTGTTACCGCCGCAGGATCTGTTCTAGCAGGAGTTGCTTTATCGTTTATCTGGCCTCCGATTCAGATTCAAATAAATCAATTTGCCCGTTTTGCAATGAATTCACCTATAGGCCCAGCTTTATATGCAGCGGGAAAGAGGGCGCTAATTCCTGTTGGTCTACATCATGTTTATTATCCACCTTTTCTCTATGAATTTGGACGTTTTACAACCGAAGCTGGCCAGGTTTTAAGAGGAGAAACAGCCAGATTTTTTGCCGGGGATCCTACAGCAGGTCGTTTTATGGCTGCTGAGTTTCCACTGATGTTATTTGCTCTTCCATCTGCCTGTCTGGCTATGTATTTAAGAGCTAAAAATAAGGTTAAAGTTGCAGGTATGTTAACAACTGCTGCTATAACTTCTTTTTTAACTGGTATAACAGAGCCAATTGAATTTTTATTTATTTTTGTAGCTCCACCACTTTATTTATTTCATGTTGTTGGTGCTTTTATATCCGGTCTTTTAACTAACTACTTTAATATTAGAATTGGCTATACTTTTTCTGCCAGTGCAATTGATTATATCTTAAGTCTTTCTAATCTTGGTAATCCAATGATGTTCTGGCTAGTGGTGGGTCCAATAATGGCAGTTCTTTATTTTACAGTTTTCTATGTTACGATTCCGCTTTTTGATTTTGAAACACCAGGGCGCGGCAGTGATGCAGTTGAATCAGAAAATGAGGCTACTGCTGATAAAGATCAGAGAGCCGCAAATGTACTGGTTGCTTTAGGGGGAAGTGAAAACTTAGAAAGTGTAGATGCCTGTATTACCAGATTAAGGCTGGAAGTTGTTGATAATTCAAAGATTGACGAAAAAGAGCTGAAAAATTTAGGTGCTTCAGGAGTTATGAAATCGGGCAGCAGTGTCCAGGTTGTTTTTGGACCTGAGTCTGACGCTTTAAAAGATAAGATCAAAGACATAATGTAAATTAATTCTAGTTGTTTAAAATAATTCTGTAAATTATCAAAAAAATGTTTTATAATAAATTAAAGGAGGAGATTTGATGTTTAATATATTTAAGAAAAAAGAAGAATATTTAGCTGCACCATTTGCAGGGGAAGTTAGTGAACTGCAGTATGTACCGGATGATGCTTTTGCCCAAAAAATGCTTGGAGACGGATTTGCTATCACTCCTGAAGAAAATGTAGTTAAGTCTCCCTGTGCCGGTGAGATTGTTCAGATTTTTTCTACAGGCCATGCAGTCGGAATTAAAACTAAAAAAGGGCTGGAAGTTCTGGTTCATATTGGAATAGATACTGTTAAATTAGATGGAGAAGGATTTACAAAGCTTGTAGAAAATGGGGATAAGGTTGAAGTTGGGACTCCTTTAATTGAAGTAGATTTAGATTTCATTAAAGAAAATGCTCCTTCGATTTCTACTCCAGTTATTATTACCAACATGGAAAAAGTTAAAAATATAGAAATCTTAAAGAAAGAGAGAGTTAAAGCCGGAACCAAAGTTTTAAAGATAGAACTGGCTTAACTTAATTTTTACAGAAATATATTATATTACTGGGGATAGCTGTTTAGATAACAGCTATCCCCTTTTTATCTTTAATTAAATTTGATATAATAAATAAAAGTGTCTTTAATTCTAAAATTAGCTTAAGACAGGATGATTTAATAATGAAATTTAAGAGAATTGTAGTTAAAGTAGGGAGCAGCAGTTTAACCAACAAAAATGGAAAATTGAATTTTACTCAACTTGATGCTTTAAGCAGACAGCTTGTTGACCTTAAAAATCAGGGAAGAGAAATGCTTCTTGTTAGTTCCGGAGCTGTGGCAGCAGGTATGGGAGAGCTCGGCTATGCTAAAAAACCGGCTTCTATTCCAGAACAGCAGGCCTGTGCAGCTGTTGGACAGGGACTTTTAGTTGGTATTTATAATAAATTTTTCAGGGAATATGGAGCAAAATCTGCTCAAATTTTATTAACTTCAAGTGACCTAGAAAATAGAAACCGCTATTTAAATGCCTTTAATACTTTAAAAACTTTAATTGAACATGATGTAATTCCTGTAATTAATGAAAATGATACAGTGGTTACAAATGAAATTAAAGTAGGAGATAATGATACTCTGGCAGCAAGAGTTGCCGGACTGGTAGAGGCAGATTTATTGATCAATCTTTCTGATGTTGATGGACTTTATAATGGCAATCCAGATGGAAATAGAGATAATGTTAGTCTGATTTCTAAAGTTGAGAATATTACCGCTGAGATAGAAAAAATGGCTGGCGGTAAGGGAAGTGAAGTTGGAACAGGTGGTATGGAAACAAAGATTGAAGCTGCTAAAATCGCGGTAAATTCCGGGGTGCAGATGATTATTGGCTCAGGGAAAGAAAAAAACTCACTTCTAAAAATTGTGGAGATGGCAGAAAATAGTCAGTTTGATCTGGGAACTACCTTCCTAACAGCCGAGGAGAGGTTGTCTAAAAGAAAACAGTGGCTTAATTTCAATCTGCCGCCGCTTGGTAAAATTGTAGTTGATCAGGGAGCAGCAGAGGCCTTAGTCAGAAGAGGCAAAAGTTTACTACCCGGTGGCATTATTAAGATTGAAGGAGAATTTAATAGTGGTGATCCGGTAACTATTAGTGACGGGAAACGGGCGATTGGTAAGGGGATTGTTAACTATAATTCTGACGAAATTGAAAAAATTAAAGGCGCTCATTCAAATGAGATTGAACAAATTCTTGGTTATTTTAATAAAAGTGAAGTTATCCATCGAGATAATATGGTTATAGGAGGAGATAAAGATGAGTATTAGAGAAGAATTAATTTCACAGGCAGATGCAGCGAAAAAAGCAGCCAGGAAATTAGCCAAAGCAGGTACCAACGAAAAAAATAATGCTTTAAATTCTATTGCTGATAAACTGCTGGAAAGACAGGCTGAGATCTTAGAGATTAACGAAAAGGATATGCAGAAAGGCAGAGACAATGATTTAAGTAGAGCCTTACTTGATCGACTTAAGCTCACTGAAGCAAGAATTGAGGGGATGGCTCAGGGTTTAAGAGAAGTTGCCGCTCAGGAAGATCCGATTGGAGAAGTTCCTCAGATGTGGAAAAGACCAAATGGACTTCAGATTGGCAAAATAAGAGTTCCGCTGGGAGTAATCGGTATTATTTATGAAGCCAGGCCTAATGTTACAGTTGATGTAGCAGGTCTCTGTTTAAAATCAGGAAATACAGTGATTCTGCGTGGGGGATCAAACGCTTTTAACTCAAATCAAATTTTAACAAACATCATTCAGGATGGTCTGCAGGAGGCCGGGCTGCCAAAAGAAGCTGTTCAGTTAATTTCTTCTACTGACCGTAAGGCAGTAGATATACTCTTTACTCTAAATGATTATTTAGATGTTTTAATCCCGCGCGGTGGAGCCGGTTTGATTCAAAAAGTTGTCAACGAATCAAAGGTGCCTGTAATCGAAACGGGTGTTGGTAACTGTCATGTTTATGTAAATAAAGATGCAGATCTGACGAAAGCTAAAAAAATTGTTTTCAATGCTAAATATTCCAGACCTGCTGTCTGCAATGCTGCCGAAAGTTTACTGGTTGATCAGGAGGTTGCAGAGGAGTTTCTGCCAGAGATGGGCCGAATTTTTGCCGAAAGTGATGTAGAATTAAGGGGCTGTGAGCAGACTCAAAAGATTGTCCCTAAAGTTAAAGCAGCTACAGAAGAAGACTATGCAACCGAATTTTTAGATTATATTATGTCTGTTAAAGTTGTAGCAGATTATGAAGAAGCTGTAGAGCATATCTATAAGTATGGAACCAAACATTCGGAGGCTATAGTAACAGAAAATTATACTACTGCCAGAGCATTTTTAGATGATATTGATGCAGCAGCAGTATATGTAAATGCTTCGACCCGTTTTACAGATGGAGGACAGTTTGGACTGGGGGCTGAAACAGGAATCAGTACTCAAAAACTGCATGCCAGAGGACCAATGGGATTAAAAGAATTAACAACTACCAAATATATAATTATGGGTAATGGTCAGATTAGAGAGTAAGCTGGAGGAGGATTTATAAATGAACTTAGCGATTATTGGTCTGGGAAATATGGGAGAGGCAATTTTAAGTGGTATTTTAAATCAGGGCTTAGTTAAGCCCGAAAATATTACAGCCGCAGATAAGAAATTTGCTGATGCGGAATTTGAGCTTCCAGCTGAATTTTCTCAGATAGCTATTACTGCTGATAATAAAGCTGCTGCAGCTGAAGCTGATTATATTATTCTGGCAGTTAAACCTCAGATAATTAACTTAGTACTGGAAGATATTAAAAAAGAAGCAGCTTCAAAAGTGATTATTTCAATTGCAGCCGGAGTTAAAACAGAATTACTTGCCCAGTACTTTGGTGCCAGAGCTAAGATAATTAGAGTAATGCCCAATACTCCGGCTTTAGTTGCAGAAGGGATGAGTGCTCTTTATTATACTTCAGCTGTTGAGGCAGATGAGAAAGCCTTTGTTGATAGGATTTTTAATTCACTGGGAAAAACAGTTGAGGTCAAAGAAGAGGCAATGGATGCAGTAACTGGACTCAGCGGCAGTGGGCCGGCCTTTGTTTACCTTTTTATTGAGGCACTGTCAGATGCAGGAGTTTTAAAAGGGCTTGATCGTCAGACTGCTCTTAAACTGGCTGCTCAAACGGTTAAAGGTGGAGCCGAAATGGTATTAAGTTCAGATAAACATCCTGCTGAATTAAAAGATATGGTTTGTTCACCGGCAGGAACTACAATTGCCGGGGTAGCAGAACTGGAAGAGAATGCATTTCGGGCCTCTGTAATTAAAGCTGTAAAAGCAGCAGCCGAGCGTTCAGAGGAGCTGGGAAATTAAATGGATAAAAGTTATTCAATGATTACTGATTCTCCAGCCGGGACTGAAGAATTTGGTCGGAAACTGGCTCAATTAATTGAAATTCCAGCACTTATTCTGCTTAAAGGAGAGCTGGGCACCGGTAAAACTTTAATTACTAAAGCCGCTGTTTCAGTCTTTGGTTATCAGGGTGAAGTGACAAGCCCTACTTTTAATCTGGTCCAGGAATATTCAGGAGAAAAAGAGATTATTCATATGGATCTTTATCGTCTGGATAGAACAGAAGAACTTTTAGAAATTGGTTTTGAAGATTATTTAAACAGAGAAGCTGTTATTTTTATTGAATGGCCGGAACTTGCTCTGCCGCTGCTTCCGGCTGATTTTATTTTTATTAATCTAGAAAAAATATCTGCTGAAAAGAGAAAAATAACTGTTCGTGGTGAAGGTAAAAAAAGCAGATTATTAATAGAAAGGTTGAATAAAGAATGTTAACTCTGGCAATAGATAGTTCAACAGATAATCTTGGTCTGGCCCTGATGGAATCAGGTCAGCTTAGAGGAGAATTTAATTTAAGTTTAAAAAGGCAGCACAGCGAAAAATTACTGCCCTTAATGGAAGAAATTTTTGAGCTTTTAGAGATTGAAGCTAAAGATCTCGATGGAGCTGCTGTAGCTACAGGCCCCGGGTCTTTTACCGGCCTCAGAATTGGTATTACAACAGCAAAAATGCTGGGTAGAATTTTTGCTATTCCAGTTAAAGGAATTCCTACACTTGAAATCATGGCAGCAGGAGCAGCCGGTGCTTATAGATTAGCACTTTTAGATGCCAGAAGAGAGAGAGTCTATTATGCTTTTTATCAGCAGCCAGAAGCTGAGTTTGATGATTTTATTAAAGAAATATATCCGCCGGCAGCTGTTAGGATTGCTGAGTTGCCCAAAATTTTAAAAGATTACAGTGAGCATCAAATAACTATAATTGGGGAAAAAAAATTAGAAGTAGGAAAAGTATTAAAAGCAAATGATTTTTCGATAAAATATGGTGAACCTGAATCAGATCTGCCTCGAGCTGCAGTTTTAGCAAGGCTGGGAGAAAATTATTTAAAACGGGGCCAAAAAGATGATATTTATCAGCTTAAACCTGCTTATTTAAAAAAGCCCCAGGCCGAAATTAACTGGCAGCAGAAATATGGAAGTAATTAATATGGGAGTGGAAAAATTGAAATATAGCGATAAGTTAAAAAATAAAAATGAAGATATTTATATACTTGCCTTAGAGAGCTCCTGTGATGAAACTGCAGCTGCAGTTAATAAAAATGGATTGGAGGTCATGGCAAATGTTGTTTCTTCACAGGTTGATGTTCATAAAAAATTTGGGGGAGTGGTGCCGGAAATTGCTTCTCGCAAACACTTAGAACTGCTGCTGCCTGTAATTGACCAGGCATTAGCAGAAGCTGGAATTAAGTTTGAGGATTTAGATGCAGTAGCTGCTACATCCGGTCCAGGACTGGTCGGCGGGCTTTTAGTTACTCTGACAGCTGCTAAGACTATTTCGCTTGCTTTAAATATCCCATTAATCGGGGTCAATCATATTGCCGGTCATATTTATGCTAACTTTATTGCTAATCCTGAGATTAAAAAACCACTTCTCTGTCTGACTATTTCTGGTGGACACACAGATCTTTTATATTTTGAAGATTTGAGGGGGTATCAAATCTTAGGTAGAACCATAGATGATGCAGCCGGAGAGGCGTTTGATAAAATCTCTCGTTTTCTTGGCCTCGGTTATCCTGGTGGTCCAGCAATAGAAAAGGCAGCTCAGATGGGGAACGAAGAGGCTATAGACTTTCCCAGAGCTGATTTAGGTAAAAGTTACAACTTCAGCTTTAGTGGCTTAAAAACCTCTGTGATGAATTATGTTAATAATGAAAAACAGCGGGGAAATGAAATAAATACCAGTGATCTGGCAGCCAGTTTTCAGAAAGCAGTTGTAGACAGCCTGGCTTCTAATTTACTGCAGGCTGTAGAGGAATATAAAGTTGAAAGTGTTGTTTTATCAGGTGGAGTTGCGGCCAATCAAAGATTGAGAAGCTATCTGGAAGAAAAGTTAGAAAAATATAATTTAAAACTTTATTATCCTCCTCTGGAGTTATGTACTGATAATGCGGCGATGATTGGAGCAGTGGCTTATTATCAGTACCTTGAGCGAGATTTTGCTCCTTTAAGTATTAGTGCTGACCCCTCTTTAAAATTGTAGGTGATGAGATGAAAAGAAGATCTAGAGAAGAAATTTTATTTAAAACCGTAAAGGAAGATAATATACTGCCGATAACTTCAATCTGCAAATTGAACTGCATCTTCTGTAGCCATAAAAATAATCCTTCAGAGATTGAAACTTACAGCTTTGGCCATTTGGAATTTGATTTAATTAAAACGATGATTGAATTTTTAGATCCAGAGCTGCCGGTTTTTATAGGTGAGTCAGCCAGTAAAATTATCGAAGGAGAACCCTTTGTTCACCCTGAAATTTATCAGATTTTAGAGTATCTACGTCAGCGGTGGCCCGGTATTGAAATAAAAATAACAACCAGTGCCTCATTTATCAAGCCTGAAAAAATTGATCTATTAAAAAAATTAGAGCCGCTGGAATTAAATATATCCTTAAATGCCCCCGCTCCTGAGGAACGGGTTTTTTTAATGAATGATTCGCAGCCGAAAAATGTATTTAAGTTTATACCTGCACTCAAGCAGAGGCAGCTGAAATTTTCTGCCAGCATTGTTTCGATGCATCATCTAATGGGTTTTGATTATTTAAAAAGAACTTTTGATTATCTGGAGCAGTATCCTCCGCTGACACTGCGTGTTTTTATGGCTGGCTTCAGTCATTATGCAGATTCAGAAATTACTGCTGATGCAGCTGAATATCAGAAGCTGGATCAATTTATTAAAAAAATCAAAAATAATTATTCATATCCAATAATTATTGAACCTCAGCTGCTAAATAATTTTAAGGCCCAGATCAATGAAATTATAAAAAATTCACCGGCAGCAAAAGCTGATTTAAGAGCTGGCGATATTATAAAAAAAGTAGATCAGAAAGCTGTTAAAAGCAGAGTTGATGCTTTTTATCAGATCAAAAAAGCCCAAAATCCAGCGGTCGAAATTCAAAGAGCTGATGAAAATAAAATAATAATTATTAAAAAGAAGAAAAATGAAATTTCCGGACTGATAATGTCCTATGACTTGAGTCGAGATGTAAAAAATACTCTAGAAGCCCATGCTGCTGAAAGTTTGAAAAACAAAAATGAAATTACAGCAATTATGGCTTCAGAAGCAGGATATGATCTTTTAGCTGATTTGCTTAAAGATTATTTGGTTATCAGTGACCACTTAAAACTATTGAAAGTAAAAAATAAATTTTTTGGAGGCTCAATTATTGCAGCAGGACTTTTAACTAATTATGATTTAGAAAGAAGTCTCGAAACTATAAATGGAAAAATTACAAAAATCGTTTTACCAGAAATTATATATGATTACTATGGCAATGATTTAACCGGTAACCACTATACTGAACTGGAAGAAAAATACGGGGCAGAGCTTGTTTTGATTTAATCCTTGAAATGTAAAAAAGGAAGACATCCTCATAAATTAATCGTTAATCAGAGAATGAGCTATTTAATCGATTTTAATAGACTTTAGAACTCTCTAATCTATTATAATAGTCAAATGAAGAGTTTGATTTTCCCAACTGTCTTAGATATTATATTTACAGTGCTTGTTAGCACTCGTCTTAAATGAGTGCTAATCATTATAAAAGAATATAATATTAGAAGGGGGTTATTTTTTAATGAGTATTAAACCACTAGATAACAGAGTTGCAGTAAAATTTGTCAAAGATGAAGGTGAAGAAAAAACCAAGGGAGGAATTGTACTTCCTGATACAGCCAAAAAAGATGAAAAGCCACAGCAGGGTGAGATTGTAGCTGTAGGTAAAAATATTGCTCCGGAAGGAGAAGAAGCTGAAGTAGCTGTTGGAGATACTGTAGTTTTTGATAAATATGCTGGAACAAAAGTTGAAATTGATAGTGAAGAATATATTATTCTTGCAATTGAAGATATTTTAGCAGTAATTAACTAAATAATACTTATTGATTCAACTAAGCAGTAGAAATAAAAGTTTAATTTTTATAAGCTAATTAGTAATATTTCTATTTGAATTTTTATTTAAAGCTTACTTTCAAAAATAACTCAGATTAATTATACAGGAGGGATTTAGATGCCAAAACAGTTAAAATTCGGCGAAGATGCACGCCGCAAGTTAGAAACAGGAGTTTCTCGTTTAGCAAATGCAGTCAAAGTAACACTCGGACCAAAAGGACGTAATGTACTTTTAGAAAAGAGCTTTGGTTCACCTACTATCACTAATGATGGTGTTAGTATTGCTAAAGAAATAGAATTAAAAGATCGCTATGAAAATATGGGCGCCCAGGCAGTTAAAGAGGTAGCAACTAAAACTAATGATGTTGCCGGTGATGGTACAACAACTGCAACAGTATTAGCAGAAGCTATGTTAAAAGAAGGATTTAAAAATGTAGCTGCTGGTGCAAATCCAATGCTGATCAAAAGAGGTATTCAAAAAGCAGTAGAAAAATTAACTGATGAGATTGCTTCAGTTGCCAGACCAGTAGAAGGAAAAGAAGCTGTATCACAGATTGCTTCAATTTCTGCCGGTAATGATGACGAAATTGGTAACTTAATTGCAGAAGCAATGGAAAAAGTAGGTCAGGACGGAGTTATCTCTGTTGAAGAATCAAAGAGTATGGGAACTTCCTTAGATGTTGTAGAGGGTATGCAGTTTGATCGCGGATATCTATCCCCTTACATGGTAACTGATACTGATACAATGGAAGCATCTTTAGAAGATCCATATATCTTAATTACTGATAAAAAGATTTCAAGTATTCAGGATATTTTACCTTTATTAGAGCAGGTTGCTCAGTCAGGTAAAAGCTTAATGATTATTTCTGAAGAAGTTGAAGGTGAAGCATTAGCTACTCTAGTAGTAAATAAAATTCGTGGAACCTTTAACTGTGTAGCTGTTAAAGCACCTGGATTTGGTGACCGCCGCAAAGCGATGTTAGAAGATATTGCCGTTCTAACAGGTGGTACTCTAATTACTGAAGACCTTGGCTTAAAGCTTGAAAATGCAAGCATTAATGATCTTGGTCAGGCACATAAAGTAACAATTACTAAAGATGATACAACTATCGTTGAAGGTAATGGAGATAAAGAAAAAATTCAGGACAGAATTTCTCAATTAAGAAAGCAGATTGAGACAACAACTTCTGATTTTGATAGAGAAAAATTACAGGAAAGATTAGCAAAATTAGCTGGTGGAGTTGCAGTAATCCAGGTTGGTGCAGCAACAGAAACCGAGCTAAAAGAAAAGCAGCACAGAATTGAGGATGCATTATCTGCTACCAGAGCAGCTGTGGAAGAAGGTTTAGTTGCTGGTGGAGGTACAACTTACCTCAAGGTAATGGCTTCTCTTGATAGCTTAAACTTAGAAGGAGACGAAGGTACTGGAGTTGATATTGTACGTAAAGCTCTAGAAGCTCCAATCAAGCAGATTGCTAATAATGCAGGTCACGAAGGATCTGTAGTTGTAGAAAGAGTTAAGGAAAAGGATGAAGGAATCGGTTTTGACGCTATGAAAGGCGAATATGTTAATATGATTCAGGCCGGTATCATTGATCCAGCTAAAGTAACACGCTCTGCTCTGCAAAATGCAGCAAGTGCGGCTTCCATGCTCTTAACCACTGAGTGTTTAGTTGCTGATAACAGTGACGATGATGATGACAATAGTGGCGGAATGCCCGGTGGCATGCCCGGAGGAATGGGCGGCATGGGTGGCATGGGCGGCATGATGTAAGCCCGATAACCACTCAGCACTATAGTTTTTAATCTTAATGATGCATCTCTCTGCTCCGGGAGGTGCATCTTTTTTAATTTATTTTTAATCAAATTTTCTTCTTTTAAAAAAGGATTTTTTTAATTAATAGAGAATAAATATTATAAGAGAAAACTATTTAGCTATGAAAGTTTAAATTAAAGTTTTATTTTAATAATATCTGCTGTAATAAGATAATGCCTAAACAAAATAATACTGCTGACAAAATACCCAGTTAAAATACTTTATTTTAAATTTTCATAATTTTTTGCGAAAAATAAAGGTTTATTTTGCAAAAAATAGAAATAAAATACAGGTGGTGATATATAAAAAAAGACAGATAAAAATAACTTACAAAAAAGCTCTGTAGGATAAGGTGATAATATGATAAAAAATTTCTTAGTCTATGTATTATCTGATTCAGTGGGAGATACTGCAGAACAGGTTGCTCGAGCTTCTGCAGAACAGTATAAAGACTCGGATTATGAAATAAAAAAATATCCCTATGTAGAAAGCAAAACAAAAATTGATAATATTATAGAAGGTTTAAATTCCGAAAATTCAATCTTCGTTTATACTATTGTCAATAAGGAAATCTCCGAATACCTTCGCCAGAAATGCGAAGAAATAGGAGTCCCTTATATTGATGTTATGGCCCCCTGTTTAGATACATTTACTGATTTTTTAGGACAGGAACCTGTAAGGGAATCTGGTGTTATTCGTAAACTGGATGAAGACTATTTTAAAAGGGTTGAAGCAGTGGAGTTTGCTGTTAAATACGATGACGGCAAGGATCCCCGTGGTATTTTGAAAGCAGATATTGTCTTGATTGGTGTTTCACGATCTTCGAAAACTCCATTAAGTATGTATCTTGCTCATAAAAATTACAAAGTAGTTAATATTCCACTGGTTAAAGGCTCAAAAGTACCAGATGAATTATTTGAAGTTCCACGCAGAAAAATAATTGGCCTGATGATTGACCCTTCGGATTTAATAGAAATAAGAAGGGAAAGAATCAGAGTTTTAGGTCTTGATAATAGTGTTGATTATGTGTCAATAGAAAAGATATATGAGGAACTGGAATATGCCGAAAGAATAATGAGAAAAGTTGGCTGTCCGGTAATTGACATGACTAAAAAAGCTGTCGAAGAAGCGGCAAATTTAGTCATTGATATCATAAATGATCTTAACTAACAAAAGGAGGGGTTTTGTTGAAGAAATATGTATATGACTTTGAAGAAGGAAAAAAAGAAATGAAGTCACTGTTAGGTGGTAAGGGAGCCAATCTTGCTGAGATGAGCAAAATTGGATTACCTGTACCCCCTGGATTTACAATCACTACAGAAGCCTGTATTCACTATCTTGAAATTGGTGAAAAACTGGAGGAAAGTTTAAAAGAAAGTATTTTTAAACATTTAGAAAACCTAGAAAAGAAAATAGGCAAAGATTTTGGTGATGTAGATGATCCTCTCTTAGTATCTGTTAGATCTGGAGCAGTAATTTCTATGCCCGGTATGATGGACACTATTTTGAATCTTGGTTTAAATGATAAGAGTGTTGAAGGTCTTGCTAAAAAGACTTCTAATCCTCGTTTTGCCTATGACAGCTACAGACGTTTAATTCAGATGTTTGGTAATGTTGTTTTAGGAATTCCAGGTTATGAATTTGATAATTATCTGGAAAGGAAAAAAGAGAAAAAAGGGTATGATAATGATACTGATCTAACAGTTGATGATCTTAAAGATATAATCAAAGATTTTAAAGCATTAATTAAAAATAGAAAAGACATAGATTTTCCACAAAAACCAGAAGAACAATTATTAATGGCTGTTAAAGCTGTATTTAGTTCCTGGAGTAATAACCGCGCTATATCTTACAGAAATCACAATGATATCCCACATGACTTAGGTACAGCAGTAAATGTACAGACTATGGTTTTTGGTAACATAGGTGAAAACTCAGGTACAGGTGTTGCCTTTACCCGCAATCCTGCTACTGGTGAAAACAAGGTTTTTGGTGAGTTTTTACTCAATGCTCAGGGTGAAGATGTTGTTGCTGGTATTAGAACTCCAAAAGATATCAGTGAATTAAATAATTTAATGCCTGAGGTTTACGATGAGTTTATAGAAGTAACTGAAACCTTAGAGCAGCACTATCATGATATGCAGGATATTGAGTTTACTATTCAGGAAGGAGATCTCTTCTTACTGCAGACCAGAACTGGAAAAAGAACTGCAGATGCAGCTGTAAATATTGCTGTTGATATGGAAGAAGAGGGCTTAATTGATAAAGAAACTGCTGTTATGCGAATCGATCCTGAAGATATCAGTCAATTATTACACCCTAACTTCAAAGAAGAAGAATTAGAAAAAGCGGATCTGCTGGCTAAGGGTCTGGCAGCTTCTCCTGGCGCAGCTACAGGTAAAGTTTACTTTAACTCAGAAGATGCAGCTGAAGCTGCTGCTGATGGTGAAGATGTAATTTTAGTTCGTAAAGAAACCTCACCTGAGGATATTGAAGGAATGGTAAAGTCTAATGGTATCCTAACATCTCGTGGTGGAATGACATCACATGCTGCAGTTGTTGCTCGTGGAATGGGTAAATGTTGTGTTGCCGGTGCCGGAGATATTCAGGTTGACGAAAGCTCCAGACAGTTTTTTGTTGATGATCGGGTCTTTAATGAAGGAGATTATATTTCCCTAAATGGTAGTACTGGTGAGGTTTACGCTGGTGTTGTAGAAACTACAGATGCTAATTTAACAGATAACTTTAGAATGCTGATGGAATGGTCAGATGAATATCGTAAGATGGGAGTTTATACTAACGCTGATACACCGCATGATGCTGAAGTTGCAATTGACTTTGGAGCAGAAGGTATTGGCCTCTGTCGTACAGAGCATATGTTCTTTGATAGTGAAAGAATTATTTCTGTTCGAGAAATGATTGTAGCTGACAGTAAGAAAAAACGTAAAAAAGCTTTAGATAAGTTATTCCCCTATCAGAAAGATGATTTTAAAGGAATCTTTAAAGTTATGCAGGATAAAACTGTAACAGTAAGACTTCTGGATCCACCTTTACACGAATTCCTGCCTCAAAATGACAGAGATATTAAAAACCTTGCTGATCAGCTGAGTATACCAGTTGATGAGTTAAAAAGAATAATTAGTGAATTAGAAGAGATGAACCCAATGCTTGGTCACCGCGGCTGCCGTCTTGGAATAACCTATCCTGAAATTTATAAGATGCAGGTTAAGGCTATCATTTCTGCGGCTCTGGAAGTTAAAGAAGAAGAGGGTTATGATGTCAAAGCTGATATTATGATTCCGCTTGTAGGTACAGCAAAAGAGTTAGAAATATTAAGAGAAGATGCGGTAGAGGTTGCAGAAGAACTTCTGGAAAACTCAAGTGTTAAAGTGAATTATAGTGTAGGAACAATGATTGAGATTCCAAGAGCTGCTTTAACTGCAGACAAAGTTGCAGCTCATGCTGATTTCTTCTCCTTTGGTACCAATGATCTAACTCAGATGACTTACGGTTTCTCTCGTGATGATGCTGGTAAGTTTATCAGTAAGTATTTAGATCAGGAGATATTTGCTAAAGATCCTTTCCAGGTCTTAGACCAGGAGGGCGTAGGTCAGTTAGTTGAAACTGCAGCAGAGCTTGGACGTAAAGCAAAACCAGATCTAAAATTAGGAATTTGTGGTGAGCACGGTGGAGAACCTTCTTCTATCGAATTCTGCCATAGAACTGGACTCAATTATGTTTCCTGTTCACCATATCGAGTACCAATTGCTCGTCTGGCTGCAGCTCAGGCCGCATTAAAAAATGATTAACAGCTAATATCTTATCTTATAATTTTTAAAGAAAGATATGAGATGAGAAATACTCCCTTCTGTTGAGTTTCTTTAACAGGAGGGAGTTTTAATATTTGAATTTAAAAAATATTTATCTAAGCGACTTATTCCTTGACAAAGGCCTTAAATCCACTGTATACTTTAGTAAATAAAAGCGGAAGGGGAATTAGATGGATTACGATAAGATATTGATTCTTGATTTTGGCGGCCAGTACAGTCAGCTGATTGCAAGAAGAGTAAGAGAATTTAATGTATATTCTGTAATTAGAGGGCATAATATTGAGCTGGAAGAAATCAAAAAAATTGATCCGGCAGCTATAATTTTTTCAGGTGGACCTGATAGTGTAACATCACCTGGTGCTCCAGGGGTAGATCAGGGTGTATTTAAACTCGGGATTCCAATTTTAGGTATTTGTTATGGAATGCAGTTGATGGCACAGCTTTTAGAAGGCGGTCATGTAGAAAAAGCTGAACATGGTGAATATGGTAAGGCAGATTTAGAAATTTATACTGATAAAAAACTGTTTAAAGAATTAGAAAACCATTCTCAGGTCTGGATGAGTCATGGTGATCATGTCAAAGAAGTACCGACAGGTTTCGAAATTATTGCTAGAACTGAATTAACAGCTACAGCAGCAATGGCTGACTTTGAGAGAAATTTTTATGGAGTTCAGTTTCATCCAGAAGTCAATCATACAATTCAGGGAAAAACTATACTTCACAATTTTTTATTTAGAATTGTAGATGTCAGAGCCAACTGGAATATGGCAGATTATATTAATGAAGAAGTAGAAAGAATTAGAAAACAGGTTGGTAAGGGCAAGGTGATCTGTGGTCTGTCTGGTGGGGTTGATTCTGCAGTTGCTTCTGCTATTGTACATAAAGCTATGGGAGACCAGTTGACCTGTATTTTCGTTGATCACGGGCTGCTCCGTAAAGGTGAAGCTGAGCAGGTAAAAAGAACCTTTGGGGAAGAGTTTAATATTCCTCTGGTTTATGTCGATGCTAAAGAAAGATTTTTGGATAGACTGGCAGGAGTCAAAGATCCTGAGCGAAAAAGGAAAATTATCGGTGATGAGTTTATCCAGGTTTTTGACGAAGAAGCAGAAAAATTAGAAGATGTCCGCTACTTAGTTCAGGGGACAATTTACTCTGATGTTATAGAAAGTGGGGGCACTGATAAAGCGGCCACTATCAAAAGTCATCACAATGTTGGGGGACTGCCTGAGGAGATGAATCTTGATCTGGTTGAGCCTCTTCACTTCCTCTTTAAAGATGAAGTTAGAAAAATTGGAGAGGTACTGGGTTTACCAGAAGAAATTGTCTGGAGACAACCTTTTCCTGGTCCAGGACTTGCAATCAGAATAATTGGTGATGTCGACTGGGACAAACTGGAGATTTTAAGAAATGCTGATGCTATAGTCCAGGAAGAAATCAAAGAAGCCGGTCTTTATCGAGATATCTGGCAGTCATTTGCAGTTTTACCTGACTTAAGAAGTGTGGGAGTTATGGGAGATGAGAGAACTTATGGTTATCCGATCATTTTAAGAGCAGTAAATAGTGATGATGCGATGACAGCTGACTGGGCTCGTTTGCCCTATGAGGTGCTGCAGTCAATTTCGAATAGAATAGTTAATCAGGTGGAAGAAGTTAACAGAGTAGTTTTTGATATTACTTCAAAACCACCTGGTACAATAGAATGGGAGTAAGATCCATATTCAGAAGAGAGGTGTAAACTTTGTCCAGAAATATAAAGGATAAATTTACTGAGCAGCTATTTGAAGCAATTTTGATGCTTGAAAGCAAAGAAGAATGCTATAATTTCTTTCAGGATATAGCTACTATTGGAGAGATAAAGGCTTTAGGTCAGAGGCTGGAAGTAGCTAGAATGCTTAAAGAAGGTTATACATATGATCATATAGTGGCTGAGACAGGTGTAAGCACAGCAACAATTAGTCGAGTTAAACGCTCCCTGGAATATGGGGAGGACGGCTATAATCTGATTCTGGCCCGTCTGGAAGAAAAAGAATAGCAGAATAATTTATAAAGAATTGTAATTAAAGATCTTTTAATAATCGACCCGAATAATTGGGTCGATTTTTTTATGACATAAAAAAAAGATATTGGATAAATTTAAAATAAAAGCAGGAATCTGAGCTTCAGTCTAGAAACTATAGTATTGGTTTGTCTAAAAAATAATATTTAGACTTTATTTTAAAAACCTGGAGGTTTAATAATTAATGAGTAAAAGAGATTATGATTTAATCATCATTGGAGCTGGACCGACTGGAATATTTACTGCGATGGAATTTGTGAAAAAGGAAGCAGAACTTGATATTCTAATTTTAGAAAAGGGTACTGATCTAGAAAAAAGGGTCTGCCCCATGAAGGAAAATCCTGGAATGGGCTGTGTTAACTGTCCGAGCTGTGCTATAGTTTCAGGCTGGGGAGGAGCTGGAGCTTATAGTGATGGAAAACTTTCTCTATCTCCTGACATTGGTGGGAATTTAGAAAACTACATAGGAAGACAGGAACTAATTGATAATATTGCTTATGCAGATGATATTTATATGGAATTTGGAGCACCTGATCGTATTTTTGGAGTGGCTGAAGACAAGCAGGATGAAATTAGAAAGAAGGCTGTTCGAGCTGAGCTTAATTTTATTCCAGCCAGTTTGCGCCACTTAGGAACAGGATACAGTCAGGTTGTTCTGCAGAATATGCAGGACTATTTAGAAGAAGAGGGAGTAGAAATCAGATTTGGTGTTAATGTTAAGAAGTTTATAGTCGAAGCAGATCAGATTAAAGCTGTAAAGACTGAAGCAGGAGAAAAAATCACAGCTGATTTTGTAATGGCTGCTGCAGGCAGGGAAAATGCAGAGTGGTTAACTAATGAGGCTAAAAAACTTGATATTAGGACAGCAATTAATCCGGTTGATATTGGAGTTCGAGTTGAATGTCCGGCTGCAGTAACTGAATATATGACTGATAATCTATATGAATCTAAATTGATATATCATACCCCAACTTTTGAAGATAAGGTGAGAACTTTCTGTATGTCTCCCTATGGTGAGGTTGTTAGTGAGAACAACCAGGGTTTAATCACAGTCAACGGCCACAGTCATTCTGATATAAAAACTCATAATACTAACTTTGCTCTTTTGGTAAGCAAAACTTTTACAGAGCCCTTCCATGAGCCAATTAAATATGGTAAGAGTATTGCTAAACTTGCTAATATGCTTGCTGGTGGTGTTCTTGTCCAGAGACTGGGTGACCTGCTGGAAGGTAGAAGAACCACTGAAGAAAGATTAAAGCGCTCTGTGACAGAACCGACTTTAAAAGATGCAACTCCCGGGGACTTGTCTCTGGTTCTGCCCCACAGACACCTGACAGGTATTATTGAAATGTTAAAAGCTCTTGATAAAATTACTCCAGGGATTTACGGACGTGATACTCTGCTTTATGGAGTAGAAGTTAAATTTTATTCTTCCAGACTGGAAGTTAACGAAAATCTGGAAAGTAAGGTTAAAAATTTATTCTTTGGTGGAGATGGAGCAGGAATAACAAGAGGATTGATGCAGGCTTCTGTTTCTGGACTTGTAATAGCTCGCTCGATCATGAATAAGTTAGAAAAAGACAATTAAATAGCGAAAACTTTTATAGTGATCGAATAATAAAAATTAAGGCAGTAAACACACTCGTTTGGGATGTGTTTTACTGCCTTTTAGTTTATATATCAATAATTATCTAAAAAATGGTCTGGCTGCGGGGATTTGAACCCCGGACCTCTTCGTCCCGAACGAAGCGCGCTACCAAGCTGCGCCACAGCCAGTTAAGATTATAAATTATTATACCATAATTTTTATAAATGCAAAAGCAAATAATTATGGAAATTGTTAAATTTTCACTTGATATTAACTTTCAATAGAGTTACAATAAACACAAGTTAATAACTCGGGTTTAAATATATTTTAACAGGAGGTATTTGGAAATGAAATTAAAAAAAGGCGAAAGAATTCCAGAATTTAAGTTAAGTGATCATCAGGAAGAAGAAGTTAGTTTAGAAAAATTTGAAGGTAAAAATGTACTGCTTTCTTTTCATCCACTTGCCTGGACAAGTGTCTGCCGCAACCAGATGCAGGCTTTAGAAGATAATTATGATCAGTTTGAGGAAAATAATACTGTTCCACTGGGGATTAGTGTTGACCCTGTTCCTTCAAAAAGAGCCTGGGCAGAAAATATTGGACTTGAAAATTTAAGACTAGTATCTGATTTCTGGCCTCATGGTGACTTTGCTTCCAAACTTGGAATATTCATTGAGGAAAAAGGAATTTCAGGTAGAGTTAATATTTTAGTTAATGATCAGGGAGAGATTCTCTGGGCTAAAGAATATGATATCCCAGAATTACCTGATATTGATGAAGTTTTAAAAGCTGTTTCTGATAACGCTTAGTTATTAATGAAATATAACTGAGAAAATGAATTAGATCAACTGTTGTTCAGCAAAATAGAGTAAAAAGTTCACAACTAATTTATTCTAAAAAAAGAAATTAAGAGTTAAAAACCCTGTTTAGATGATAAATTGTATAATTAAATGCACGGTTTGATTTAGAAAAAAATAGACACATACCTGTACCTTTTGTATAATGTTAATAGCGACAAAAACATTAGGAGGTACAGAATATGTGTCAAGATAATTGTAACACAGAACGAAGCAAAGGTGAACACCTGACTTATAAAGATCGTGTAAAAATAGAGCATTTATATAATCAACAGGATAAAAACTTTGCAGAAATAGGAAGAGAATTAAATTGTGATAGAACAACTGTGAGCCGAGAAGTAAAAAAAGGAACTATTGAAATAAGAGATTATGAATGGAGAATTATAGAGGTATACTCACCTGAAAAGGGGCAAGAAGTCTATGATCACAATGCAACAGGCAAAGGCCCCAATTTAAAGATTGGTACAAATGATGAGCTTGCTAAATTTATTGAAAAAAGAATTAAAGCTCATAAATCACCTGCAGCAGTAGCTCAAAATATAAGAGAATCAGATGAGTTTGATATGGAATTACACTGGAAAACAATCTATAATTATATAGATAAAGAAATCTTAGATTTAGATAGAGATGATCTGCCTCATGGTAACTATAAGACAGAAAAAGACAGGCCAAAAGAAAGTGCAAGTACCACCAGACGCAAGGAAGGTCGGACAATTAGAGATAGACCTGAAGAGGCAGATACTAGAGAAGAATTTGGACACTGGGAGATGGATTTGGTAGAAGGAATAAAAGAAAAAGGAGAACCTTTTTTGCTGGTCTTAACAGAAAGACAGACCAGAGAGGAAATCATAGAGAAAATACCTAACAAAAAAGCAGAATCAGTAATAAAAGGACTGGATAGAATAGAAAGACGATTTGGGGTAGTTAATTTTAGAGAGACTTTCAAAACGATAACCACAGACAATGGATCAGAATTTGCAGATTATGAGGGGATAGAAGAATCGTTTACAGGCAGCAGTATCCCCAGAACCAGCCAGTATTACTGTGATGCCTACTGCAGCTGGCAGAGGGGCTCAAATGAGGTAGCTAACAGGTTTATTCGAAGATTCTTACCTAAAGGCACAAGTTTCAAAGGGATCAAGAGAACCCTGGTAAAAAAGATTCAGGAATTCATAAATACTTATCCCAGAAAAATGTTTGACTACGGTAACTCAGATGAATTATTCAGAGAAAAACTAAGTTTTAGCATCTAGAAATACTGAAGGTACAGGTAATTTCAAAGAAATCAAAAAAATCGTGCATTACATGTTGCAATTCACCACCCTGTTTAGATAACAGGGTTTTTTGCTTGCTTTAAGATATTTATGTTATAATAAAATTTAGCCTAGGATTTATTTATTAGTTTTAAAATTATTTTTGTCTGTGTTATTTATAAATCAATATTACTGAATGGGGAGTGATCAAATTGGAGATTTTTTTATTGATTATGCTTTTAATATTATTTGCCCTGGAAATTGCGGCAATCTTTTTGCCGGTGCTGCCTGATTCTGTTTTTTTCTGGGCTGCAGTTATTTTATACAGAATAATAAAGACAGATGTCAGCTATTCTCCTTATTTTTGGACCGGAGCAGTTTTAATTACAGTTATTATTTTTCTGGCAGATTATCTGGCCAACGCTTATTTTATTAAAAAACAGGGTGGAAGCAATAGAACGATTGCGGCAGCTGTTATTGGAATGGTAGTTGGTACAATATTTTTGGGACCTCTGGGATTTATAATTGGCCCTTTTCTTTTAATATTTATCGCTGAATACTGGCAGAGCAGAAATAAAAAGAATTCCTTTAAACTTGCTTTAAGCAGTATCTTTGCT